>JASHUD010000011.1 GCA_030040215.1 Methylovirgula sp. | reverse complement strand
TCGGCGCTGCGACCGTTCCGGCGGCGGCGATCGAGTCCGTTCGCATCCCGCTCAACGCGCCCGCCATCGATCTTACCAACGCGATCGAGAGCTATAGTTCGCAAGGCGACCGCATTCTCGTCTCGACCGCGCCGGGCTCCGATGGAATCGTGCGGCGCATCGAAGTGCGGGCCCGCGAGGCGGGTACGCATCCGAGCTGGATCGTGTTCGCGCTGACCAACGATACCGACGAACAGCTCGAACGGCTCGTTGTCGCCCCGCATTTCCGTCTGGTCGGCTCGGGTTTGCTCTGGCCCGATCTGGGCGCGACGCGAATCTCGGCGATCACCGCCAGCCAGAGCTTTCCGCCGGAGCGCCAGGAAAGCCCCGACGCGGATGTATTCATGTTGACGCTCGATCCGGGCACGACCGTCACGTACGTGGCCGAGTTGCGTTCCCCGACCTTGCCGCAGCTCTACCTGTGGCAGCCCGACGCCTACAAGGACAAGCTGACAGGCCTTGCCCTCTACAAAGGAATCGTGATCGGCGTTGCGGGTCTGCTGGCGCTGTTTCTGACCATTGTCTTTGTCGTCAAGGGCGCGGTGATTTTCCCGGCCGCCGCCGCGCTCGCCTGGGCGGTGCTGGCCTACGTTTGCATCGACTTCGGATTTTGGGACAAGATTTTCAACACGTCGGAGCAGACCGACCGGATCTGGCGCGCCGGGTCGGAGACGGCACTCGCGGCGACTCTACTCGTTTTTCTGTTCGCTTATCTCAACTTGAATCGATGGCATGTGCGCGCTTCGCGCGTTGCGATCGTCTGGCTCTTGTTTCTCGTCGCCCTCATCGGGCTTGCCGTTTACGACGCTCCCGTTGCGGCGGGAGTAGCGCGCATATCGCTCGCCACGATTGCCGGCGTCGGATTCATCCTCGTCGTCTATCTGTCCACGCACGGCTATGACCGCGCCGTGATGCTGATTCCGACGTGGCTGTTGCTGCTCGTTTGGATCGTCGCGGCGGCGTTCACGGTAAGCGGCACGCTCACCAACGATCTGGTTTCGCCGGCGCTGATCGGCGGCCTGGTCCTCATTGTCATGCTGATCGGTTTTACCGTGATGCAGAACGCTTTTGCGGGAAGCGGCCTCGGCCACGGCGTCATCAGCGATGCCGAGCGCAAGGCGCTGGCGCTCACCGGCTGCGGCGACATCATCTTCGACTGGGACGTGACCTCGGATCGCGTCTACGTAAGTCCGGAAGTCGAAATGCAGCTCGGTCTTCCGCGCGGCGCGCTCGAAGGGCCTGCATCCGCATGGCTCGACATTCTTCACCCGTTTGAGCGCGACCGTTACCGGGCTTGTCTCGATACGATCCTCGAACAGCGACGCGGGCGCATCAACCAGGAATTTCGCCTGCGGGCCGCCGACGGGCATTATTTCTGGTTCCATCTCAAAGCCCGGCCGGTGATCGGCCGGGAAGGCGAGGTGGTCCGCATTATCGGCACGCTTGCCGACGTGACCGAGCACAAGATGGCCGAGACGCGGCTTCTGCACGACGCGGTGCACGATAACCTGACGGGGCTGCCTAATCGCGAACTTTTCTTCGACCGCCTCGAAGCCGCCCTTATGCTCGCCCAGACCGATTCCAAAATTCGCCCGACCGTCATCTGTATCGATATCGACCGGTTCAAACAGATCAACGAAACGATCGGCTTCTCGGCGGGCGACTCGGTGCTGCTCACGGTCGCGCGCCGGCTCGGCCGAATTCTGAAGCCGCAGGACTGCTTGGCCCGGCTCGGCGCCGACCAGTTCGCCGCCGTCCTCATTTCGGAGTCGGGAACGGATCAGATTATCTCGGTCGCCAACGTGGTGCGCCACGCGGTCTCGACGCCGGTGACATTCGGCGAGAACGAGGTGCCGCTTTCCGCCTCGATCGGTCTCTCCCTCTACGATCCGCAATTGCATGCCAAGCGCGAGGATATGCTCAACGACGCCGAGATCGCCGTGCGCCACAGCAAGCGGCTGGGCGGCACCCGCATCGAAGTTTTCCGCCCTTCGATGCGCTCCCTGCGTTCCGACCGGCTGACCCTCGAAGCGGATCTACGCCGGGCGCTCGATCGCAGCGAAATGAACATTCTCTTTCAGCCGATCATCCGGCTCGAGGACCGCACCGTCGCCGGATTCGAGGCGTTACTGCGCTGGGATCATCCGCGGCTTGGCCGGCTCGGCCCGGCAGAATTCATTCCCATCGCCGAAGAGACGGGCGGCATCGTCGATCTCGGCGTCTTTGCGATCGAACGCACCGCGCGCGAACTTGCCGCCTGGCAGCACGCCCTCGATGTCGATCCGCCGCTCTTTGCGAGCGTCAACATTTCCTCCCGGCAGCTGTTGCGGCACGACCTTCTTCAGGACGTCAAGACGGTGCTCTCACGGCTCGAAGTGGCGCGCGGCACGCTCAAGCTCGAACTTACCGAAAGTCTGGTCATGGAGAATCCGGAATACGCGGCGCAGCTCCTCGCCCGTCTGCGGGAACTCGGCGCCGGGCTTTCCCTCGATGATTTCGGAACCGGCTATTCCTCGCTCGCCTACCTGCAACGATTCCCCTTCGACACGATCAAGATTGATCGCTCGTTCGTCCGCCACAACGGCAAGGGGGCGCGGCCGGCAATCTTGCGTTCGATCGTCACCTTGGCACATGACCTCGAAATGAGCATCATCGCGGAGGGCGTGGAATCGGAATCCGATGCGATCGAGCTCTATCAACTCGGTTGCGAATACGCGCAAGGCTATGCTTTCGGGCATCCGATGAGCGCTACCGACGCTCGCAAACTCGTCGGCGCTGCCTCGATTGCCGCGTAGGTCAGGCGTGGCCGGATTGGGCGGAGAGGAATCCCGGATCGATGCCGATCTTGCGCAGCGCGCGCTCATATTTCGATTCGAGCGGCGTGTCGAAGATCAACGCGCTGTCGGCCGGGCAGGTGAGCCAACCGTTATGTTGCATCTCGTCTTCCAGCTGACCGGGCGACCATCCGGCGTAGCCGAGCGCCAGAACGGCGCGGTCCGGGCCGGAGCCGCGCGCGATGGCGCGCAGAATGTCGATGGTCGCGGTAAGCGAGACGCCGGCGTCGATCGGCAACGTCGAATTGTCGATATAGAAGTCGTTCGAATGCAGCACGAAACCGCGCCCGGTCTCGACCGGCCCGCCCTTCAAAACCGGAACGGCGCCGGCCTGCGCCGGAAGGCGGATCGCCTCGTCGGGCGCAATGACCTCGAGCTGCACCAAAAGCTCGGAGAAGTTCAGACTCGGTGCGCGGCGATTGATGATGATCCCCATGGCGCCTTCGTCGGAATGGGCGCAGAGATAGACGACGCAGCGTGCGAACCGGTCGTCCGTCATGCCCGGCATGGCAAGCAGCAGCTGGCCGTCGAGATAGCCGTCCCCTTTGCCTTTGTATTTCACGCTTGCCATCATTCGCGCCGTATTCACATATAGATCACATGGGTCACCGGGGGCGGATTTCAGCACTCGGGTGGCGAGAAGCCGGAAGGAAAGATCGTTGCTGAAAATCGTGTCACGCGAGACCCATCGCCGCGCCCTCATGTTGGCGCAGCTGCGGCCGTTTGACCATCGCCTTTTTGCGAGCCGCCTCGGGCTCGGGCTTGCACTCTTCCTTGCGGCGCTCCCGGCGAAGTCAGATCCGTTCGCCAGCGCTTGGTCGGAAGGTAAGGCGCAGATGCGGCTTATCGCCGCCGGAAGCGGTACCGGACGCAACTATCAAGCTGCCGCGGAGATCAGGCTTCCCTCGACGGCCATTACGTATTGGCGCACCCCGGGCGACGCCGGCGTGCCGCCTAAATTCTCCGTGAACGGATCCGAGAACGTGGCGAAGGCGGAAGTTCTCTTTCCTGCACCGCAGCGCATCGACGATCAAGGCATCGAGGCTTTCGGCTATCGCGGTGGCGTCGTATTCCCCATCCATGTCGCAGCGCGAGATCAGCGCGCGCCGGTGCGGCTTCGCCTTACGGTCGATTATGCGGTCTGCGACAACATCTGTCTTCCGGAAAAGAGCAGCGCCGAATTGCTGTTGCCTGTGGCCCGGCAAAGTCCGCAGGACGCGGTCATTGCGGCAGCCGAAGCGCGCGTGCCAGTCGCGTTGTCGCTGCAAGACATCGCCGCGCATGTCAGCATCGTCCCGGATAAAGCCGCGACGAAGCCCACGTGGCTTTTGGCCTGGAAAGGCGATTCTATGCCGACCGATCTTTTTGCGGAAGCGCCCGAAGGCTGGGCGTTCGAGACGCATCGCCGCGCCGATCGGCTCTTTTCCATCGTGGCAGTCGAGGCGCCGGCCGCGGCCCCGCATGTAGCAATCCGGATGACGCTGACCGGTGCGCCGCGGGCCTATTCGTTTACGACGGAGCTTATGCTCCCTTCGCCCCCTGGCGAGCAGACGACGCAGGCGGCGCCGGCAGGAACCAAGTAAGCAAAGCCGCGATTTTCCGGCGGCGATTGCGTTCTTGCGCACGAGGCGGCGATGCGGCGGAGATCAGGGTCGGGATCTTGGATGAGCTGCGCGCCTCGCGGCCGCGCGATGCGCAAATGCTGCTTCGAAAGTTGAAGGGCGGTCCGCCGGCCGACGAACGTCGGATCGCCGAGGCGGTGCGCGCAACGGGCTCGTTGCAGGCGACGACATGATGCAAGTCCGGGCTGTTCCCGAACCCGAAGCGGCAAAGCCGCGCCACGCCGCCGCCGCGCAGATCAAAAAACTTGCCGAGGAAGCCGCGCATTGCGAGCGCTGTCCGCTCTATCGGAAGGCGACGCAAACCGTCTTCGGCGAAGGGCCGATCGGCGCGCTCATCATGCTCGTCGGCGAACAACCCGGCGATCAAGAAGATCGGGCCGGGCGGCCGTTCGTCGGACCCGCCGGCCGCATGCTTGATGCGGCGCTCGCCCAAGTCGGTCTCGATCGCGGCGCGACGTACGTGACCAACGCGGTGAAACACTTCAAATACGAGCAGCGCGGCAAGCGCCGGCTTCACAAGCACCCAAACCGCGGCGAGGTACAGGCCTGCCGCTGGTGGCTGGATCGGGAGTTTGCGCTGGTGCGGCCGAAACTGGTGGTTGCGCTCGGTGCCGTCGCCGCGCATGCGATTCTGAATCGACCCATTGTGCTGGCGCGCACGCGCGGCCGAATTCTCGCGCTGCCCGACGGACGCAGCGTTGTGGCGACCATGCACCCTTCGGCGATCTTACGCATGCCCGACGAAACCGCGCGCCGGCAGGCGTTTGGCAATTTCGTCAGCGATCTGAAACAAGCCGTGAAGATCGCCAAATCGCGGCCGTAGCAGCCAAACGAGCGCCGGCCGCTTCTCGGCTTCGCCTCAGCGTCGACCGTGCGACGCCTCTCCGCCGCGTTGCCCGACTTGCGCGGCGCGCTGCGGGTTGTTGGCGAAATTGCCGCCCGAGGCGTGGCCGCCCTTTCGGCCGGCTTCGGAAGCACGGCGCGGATCGTTGGCGAAGTTACCGCCGGAAGCGTGGCCGCCCTTTCGCCCGGCCTGCGAGGCAAGTTCGTGGTCTTGCGAGAAGCTACGTTTCTCGCCGGGCACGCTGGCTCCGCCTTTGCGGCCTGCCTTGGCCGCCAATTCATGGTTCTTTGAAAAACTTCGCTCGTCAGGCGGAACGCTAGCGCCGCCCTTGCGGGCGATTTCGCGCTGTTTTCCCTCTTCCATGGAAGCAAATCCACGATTTGAGGTCGAACGTTCGTGCGCCATCGTCTTTCTCCCAATTCGATTCCAAGGGGCGGTTGCCTAAGGACCCGGCTGCCGAAACAATCCCGAAGCGCCGCCGCTTGTTCCGATATAGGGAGACGCTTACTGTGGGCTCGCAGAAAATTGTAAAGTTAAACTAATGTTAATCTTCACGAAATTGCAAAGCCGCAGCCTGGCTGGCGGCGCTCTATAGCCTCACGTTCTGAGACTATACTGTAGAGAGAATCGGGTACGCTGCAGGCGCCCCAAAATATATTTTCTAACGGCGGCAAAGCGGGCGCGCGGCAACCGCAGTCGCCGGCGATAGCCGACTGGCTGCGTAGATTGAGAAAACCCTCATGCCCGGAGAAACGATTGGCTCCGACATGAGGGCTCTTCAACGCTTCGCGCGGAACGTTCAGGCGGCAGCGCGATTGACGCTGCTTTCGGCCAGATTGGTCAGGTTCTCGTCGGCTTCCTTTTCTTCTTCGAGATTTTGATCGAGAAGGTCCACGCAGTCGTCGGCGCCGAGTTCCCTCGCCCAAGCGATCAACGTGCCGTAGCGGGTGATTTCGTAATGTTCGACCGCCTGCGCGGCGGCGATCAGCGCCGCGTCGAGAACGTTCTTGTTGTCGACATCGCCGGTGACCTCCTCGGCCTCCTTGATGATGCCGTCAATTGCCGGACAGGTGACCGTGCCGGCGGCTACGCCGTGCAACTCGAAGACCTGTTCGACGCGCTTGACGTGGTTCTTTGTCTGGTTGAGGTGCGTTTCGAAGCCTTGCTTCAATTCCGGGGAAGTCGCTTTGTCGATCATCTTCGGCAACGTGCTGACGACACGTTTCTCGGCGTAATAGACGTCCTTCAGTTGATGGATGAAGAGGTCATCCATATTCCTGATGTCCTTCGCGAAGAGACCCATGATTTGCTCCGAGGTTTAGGGAGTTTGTGCAACGCCGCTCGGCCCGTTCCGGTTGCGAGTCGCCCGTATGCACGCAGCTTCCCAAACCGGCCGACAGCAAAAGCGTTCCCCGGCTGCCAGCGCGGCTTAGGCGGAGGGTTGCCCGCCGCCACGATTACGCTACATTGCGGCACGCAAGGACCTGTGGCCATGGCGATCAAAGTCGGCGATGCTCTGCCCGAAGCGGCATTCACGGTGATGACGACGGACGGTCCGAAAAAGCGCACCACCGCAGAGATCTTCAGGAACCGCAAAGTGGTGCTGATCGGCGTTCCCGGCGCGTTCACGCCGACCTGTTCGCTCAATCACTTGCCTGGCTACATCGAGCACGCCGACGAGTTCAAGGCGAAAGGCGTCGACACCGTCGCGGTAACCGGCGTGAACGATGCGTTCGTCATGCAGGCCTGGGCCAAGGCCTCGGGCGGCGAGAACAAGGTCTTCTTCCTTGCCGACGGGAGCGGCGCATTTGCCAAGGCGATTGGCCTTACCGCCGATCTCACGGAACGCGGCCTCGGGCTGCGCTCGCAACGTTATTCGATGCTCGTCGAAGACGGGGTTGTGCGCAAATTGAACGTCGAGCAATCGCCGGGCAAGGTCGAAATTTCGGCCGCCGAACGGCTTCTGCGAGAGCTTTGAACGGCAATTCCGGCACACATTGACGTGCGGACGCGGCGCCAATAGGAAGAAGAAAAACGGGGGAGGGCGCTCGTGTCCGATAAGCCGCTCAATATCGTCTTTCTCGATCGCGCGACGATCGGCGTCTCGGTGCGGGAACCGAAGTTCCCGCATACCTACAAAGAATACCAGGAGACCTCCGCGGATCAGGTCGTCGAACGATTGGCCAACGCTGCGGTCGCCATCATCAACAAAGTGCCGATGCGTGCGCCGAGCCTCGAGAAGCTGCCGAGCCTGAAGCTGATCGCGGTCGCCGCCACCGGAACCGACTGCGTGGACAAGGCCTATTGCAAAGCGCACGGCATCACGGTTTCCAACATCCGCAATTATGCGGTCAATACCGTACCTGAACATACGCTGGCATTGATCTTCGCGCTGCGCCGCAGCCTCGTGCCCTATGTGCTCGACGTACGGCGCGGCAAGTGGCAGACGATCAACCAATTCTGTTATTTCGATCATCCGATCCGCGACATCACCGGCTCGACGCTCGGCATCATCGGCTACGGCGCGCTTGGCAAGTCGGTCGGCGCCCGCGCCAGCGCGTTCGGCATGAAAGTCATCGCCACCGACGTCTTCGACTTCCCCGGCAAAGTCGATCTCGACACGATTCTCGCGCAGAGCGACATCGTCTCGCTGCATTGTCCCTTGACGGACGGCACGCGCAACATGATCGGCGCCGCCGAATTCAAGAAGATGAAAAGGGACGCGATCCTGATCAATACCGCGCGCGGCGGGCTCGTCGACGAGAACGCGCTCATCGACGCGCTGAAGAGCGGCGAGATCGGCGGCGCCGGATTCGACGTGTTGAGCGTGGAGCCGCCGAAGAACGGCAACGTTCTCATCGACGCCAATCTGCCGAACCTCATCGTCACCCCGCACGTGGCCTGGGCGAGCGTTGAGGCGATGACGGCGCTTGCCAACCAGCTCGTCGATAACATCGAAGCTTGGGTCGCCGGAAAGCCGTAGAACGTCGTGCTCGAATAGCGTCGCTTTCGGCGCGATTTCCTTGATGCTCCGTTTCCGCCCGGTTTCCGGCCGATGGAACGATTCCGGGATCTGTGGCGTATGTCCTCGCAACGACTCTTCGCAGCCCGGCGGGAGCCGAGCCGCATGTCTGGCTTTCTCGTGCATGTCAGGCGAGCTTGTTTTCGACCGCGATGCGCACCAGATCGAGCGGCGTGCGGGCGCCGAGTTTGCGCTTCAA
>JASHUD010000105.1 GCA_030040215.1 Methylovirgula sp. | reverse complement strand
TCCACCGCCGAGGACAATCAGACGGCGGTGACGATCCGCGTCTTCCAGGGCGAACGCGAAATGGCGGCGGACAACAAATTGCTCGGTCAGTTCGACCTGGTCGGCATCCCGCCGGCACCGCGCGGCGTGCCGCAGATCGAGGTCACGTTCGACATCGACGCCAACGGTATCGTCAACGTCACCGCGAAGGACAAGGCGACCAACAAAGAGCAGCAGATCCGCATCCAGGCCTCGGGCGGCTTGTCCGAGTCGGATATCGACAAGATGGTGAAAGACGCCGAGTTGCACGCCGCCGAAGACAAGTCGCGGCGCGAGCTCGTCGACGCCAAGAACCACGGCGAGGCGATGATTCATACGGCCGAGAAGTCGCTCGCCGAATATGGATCGAAGGTCGCGGAGTCCGACAAGAGCGCCGTCGAATCGGCGGTCGCGGGGCTGCGCACCGCCCTCGAAGGCGACAATCTCGATGCGATCAAGGCGCGCACCGAGGACCTCGTGCAGGCCTCCATGAAGCTCGGCGAGGCGATGTACAAGGCGCAGGGCGAACCCGGTGCCGCTCCCGGCGCCGCGCCGGAGGGTCAGCAAGACGACGTGATCGACGCCGAGTTTAAAGAGGTCGGCCCCGACGACAAGAAGAAATCGGCCTGAGCCAAGCGCCCGGGCGATGCAAAAAGGCCAGGCGTCCGCCTGGCCTTTTTTGTAGCGGAATCGAGGGTTGGCAATTCGAGCCCGGATTTCTTATCTGTTGACGTGGCGCTCGCGGCGCCCTCAAGAACTGCGAGAATCCGTATCGAATCCGTTATGATGCGAAGGCGCATAGGGATCTGATCTGCGATGGCGAAACGCTGCTTTTATGAAGTTCTCGGCGTATCGCGGAGCTGTTCCGACGTCGAACTCAAGGCGGCATTCCGCAAGGCCGCCATGCAATATCATCCGGATCGCAATCCGGGCGACACGGGCGCCGAACACAAGTTCAAAGAGCTGAACGAGGCCTATCAGATCCTCTCGGACGGACAGAAGCGCGCCGCCTACGACCGTTACGGACATGCGGCTTTCGAGCCGGGCGGCAACGGTTTTTCGGCAGGCGACGGATTCGCCGCCTCGATGGCGGATATTTTCGACGACCTCTTCGGCGACGTGATGGGGCGGCGCGGCGGCACGCGGGGCGGCACCACGCGCGGCTCGGATCTGCGTTACAATCTCGAAATCACTCTCGAAGAAGCCTTTTCCGGCAAGACCGCGAATTTAAGCTTGCCTACGTCCATTACCTGCACGGGCTGCGGCGGCAGCGGCGCCAAACCGGGCGCCAAGCCGCGCGCGTGCCCGACCTGCGGCGGCTATGGCCGCGTGCGCGCCCAGCAAGGTTTCTTCTCGATCGAACGCACCTGCCCGCATTGCCACGGGCAAGGCGCGATGATCGACAATCCGTGCCCGCAATGCGCCGGTTCGGGCCGCGTGACGCGCGAACGCAGCCTGTCGGTCAACGTGCCGGCCGGCGTCGAGGACGGCACAAGAATCCGCCTTGCCGGCGAGGGCGAGGCGGGATTGCGCGGGGGTCCGCCCGGCGATCTCTATATTTTCGTATCGACGAAACCGCATCCTTTCTTCCAGCGCGACGGCGCCGATCTCTTTTGCCGCGTGCCGATCTCGATGGTGCAAGCCTCGCTCGGCGGCGAGATCGCCGTGCGCACGCTGGGCGGCGGCGAAACCAAGGTGAAGATCCCCGAAGGTACGCAGTCCGGCAAACAGTTCAAGGTGAAGAGCAAGGGCATGCCGGTGCTGCGCTCGCGCGACATTGGCGATCTCTACATCCAAGTCACCGTCGAGACTCCGCAGAGCCTGACCAAACGCCAACGCGAATTGCTCGCCGAATTCGATTCTCTTTCCTCGACCAGCACGCATCCGGAGTCGTCCGGCTTTTTCGCGAAGATGAAGGATTTCTTCGAGAACTTGGGAAATTGAGCGGCACTCCCGCTGTCATGGCCGGGACAGCCCGGCCATGACGGACCTCGTGTTTCCTTGACGCGGCCATCATTGTCGGCAATTTTACGCGCGCAGCAGGGGCCAAGATATTGCCTGAAAACCCAACGATGCGCGAACGCGCGCCGAAGCTCGAAGCGCGTCTTTCCGACGAAGCGCGGTTTTTTCGGTCCTTTTTCGATCATCCTCGGCAAATCGGCGCGCTGCTGCCGTCCGGGCCGGCTTTGGCGGAGACCATGGCGCGCGGCGTCGATCCCACGGCGCCCGGTCCGATTGTCGAACTCGGCCCCGGCACGGGCGTTGTCACGCGCGCTTTGCTGAACCGCGGCATCGAGCCCGCCAGGCTCATCCTCGTCGAATTCGACGCAAATTTCTGTGCGCTGCTCGCGGCGGGTTTTCCCGGCGTGCGAATCGTGCGGGGCGATGCCTATCGGCTCCGCGCAACGCTGCGCGGCCGTCTCGATGCGCCGGCCGCCGCGATCGTCTCCAGCCTGCCGCTGCTCAACAGACCCGAGCCGATGCGCACCGCGCTGCTTACTGAGGCCTTCGAGCTGATGGCGCCCGATGGGCGCTTCGTCCAATTCACCTACGGACTGAAATCGCCGGTGCCGCGCAAAGCAAATGGCCTTCGCGCGGAACGCTCGTCGCGCATCTGGTTGAACTTTCCGCCGGCACGGGTTTGGATCTATCGGCGCGAGCAAGTTTAGCGGAATGGACACGCGCAGCCGGCTTATCGTGGCGCTCGATCTTCCCGATCCGGGGCAGGCCCGCAAGCTTGTCGGCCGGCTTGGCTCGAGCGTCGCGTTCTACAAGATCGGTTTGGAGCTCGCCTATGGCGGCGGCTTGGCGTTCGCCGACGAACTTTCCGCCTCCGGCAAAAAAGTCTTTCTCGATCTCAAATTGCACGACATCGCCAACACCGTGCGGAGGGCGACCCAACAGGTGGCGCGGCGCGGCATCGAGTTCCTGACGATCCACGCCTATCCCCAGACGATGGCGGCGGCGAAAGAAGGCGTCGCCGGCAGCGCGCTGAAACTTCTCGCGGTGACCGCGATGACTTCCTACAGCGATGCGGATCTCGACGCGGCCGGCTATCGGCTCGGCGTGCGCGATCTCGTCCTGCGTCGCGCCGCGCAGGCCAAGGCGATCGGCATCGACGGATTGGTCGCCTCGGCGCAGGAAATGGCCGAGTTGCGCCGCGCGGTGGGTAAAGAGATGATCCTGGTCGCCCCGGGAATCCGCCCCGCGGGTGGCGACGTCGGCGACCAGAAGCGGGTTGCAACGCC
>JASHUD010000104.1 GCA_030040215.1 Methylovirgula sp. | reverse complement strand
GCAGCTTTTTGCCGGACGGACGCGAAGTTCTCGTTGCCGACATGCAGGTCGGCTATAAAGCCGTCCGGGAGAGCTTTACGAGCCGCGTGACTCTGGACCGGGACAAACGCGAAATTCTTGTCGAATATATCAGCGGGCCTTTCCGCCATCTAGAAAATCGCTGGAAATTCAGCGAAGTAGGAGCGGACTCCAGCGATGTCGAGTTCGATATCGCCTACGAATTCAAGAGCCGCGCCTTCGCTTTGCTGGTCGGCGGGATGTTCGAAGCGGCCTTTCGCCGGTTCGCCGAAGCCTTTGAAAGCCGTGCCGACCTGGTCTACGGCGCCGGCTAAGGCGCGCTGGCAAGCAAATCGAGCGCGGTTGCGACCGCCGCCAGGCGTATGCCGGACCGGCTGAGGTCGCCGTAGCGTTTTTCGACCAGTTTGATAGCTCCCACACGGCCGTAGCCGAAATGCACCAGCCCGACCGGCTTTTCAGCCGACCCGCCGTCCGGGCCGGCGATGCCGGTCACGGCCAGCGCGATCGTTGCGGCGGAATGCGCCAGCGCCCCCTCGGCCATCGCTCGTGCAATCTCGCGGCTCACGGCGCCAAATCGGTCGAGAAGAGCGCGTCCCACGCCGAGGTCCTCCTCTTTGGCGCGGTTGGAATAGGTGACATAGCCGCGTTCGAGCACATTCGACGCGCCGGGAATTTCGGTAATGAGGCCGGCAACGAGCCCGCCGGTGCAGGATTCCGCCGTCACCAAGGTGAGCCGTTGGGCGCGATAAAATGCGACGAGGTTTTCCGCGCGCTGCAGGAGTTCGGGGGTGAACATCGGTTGTGAGACTGCGATTAGGCCTTGCAGAGGAGGGTCAATGCCGCGCGCCGCCGCGCCGCGTTAGCTTTTGCCCGAGGTGACGAGCGCGTGCGACAAATAAACGAAGAGGGCGCCGCCGAGAAGAACCAGCAACGTGGCTAGTGCGATGTCAATCCGCGATCTCGGGTGCGAACGCACTTCTTCGCTGTCGATGGCCTTCGCATCGCGGAGAAAGCGGAGCATCGCGACAGCGACCATGGCGGTGCCGAGTACAATGAGGACAAGTCCAACGATATTCCCAAATCGCTGACCCGGCCACGGCAGCGCGCGAACCGCAAGCGTTGGAGCGGCGATCTCCAGAAATAGATCGAATCTCTCGACGATAAAGCCAAATGCCATGACCGCGATGGAAGTGCGTACCCAGGCAAGGAATGTGCGCTCGTTGGCTGCGTGGTCCCGGAAATTTTTGATCATGGTTTGCCTCGATGGCTTGTCGTTGCCGAACGCAACTCTCGTGTTTCAGGCTGACGCGCGCGCTTCACCGTCGCCGCAGGCGTCCTGTGCGGCGGTGGCGCGCCAGAAGCCGCGCGCACCGGGCTCCGGGGTAGGAAGCGGCGCGCGTCGATGGCAATGGCCGGCATGGTGCCACCACGCCAAGGGTTGATCGTGGCGGCGTTCGGGATCAAGGCCACCGCTCGGCTGGCTCCAATAGACACAGAGCATGCATTGTACCGGCGCGCCCGGCCCGCGCGCGCCTTCTGCGCAGCCGTCCGTGGCGCGCGTTTCCGGCCAATGCCCCACTTCATCCATCCTCTGACTTGCGGCGGGCGCATGGCGGCGGCAAAGGCCCTCTGTTGCGTCGCCGTGCTCCCAATAGAGGCAATCGGCGCAGCGGCAGATTTGTTCTTGCATCTCGTCCTCCCCTATTGGGCGCAATGCGCAATTACGGGTCGGCGTTGACCACCGCCAGTTCCGCCGCCGACCAGTCGCCGCCGAGCGCCAAGATCAAAGCGACGCTCATCTGCAATCGGCGCGTCTCGACGGCAATCATGGCGCGCTCCGCGTCAAGCGCGGCGGTCTGTGCGGTCACCACGTCGAGATAGTTGGTGGC
This sequence comes from Methylovirgula sp., assembly GCA_030040215.1. Classification (GTDB taxonomy): domain Bacteria; phylum Pseudomonadota; class Alphaproteobacteria; order Rhizobiales; family Beijerinckiaceae; genus Methylovirgula. The sequence goes on along the minus strand of JASHUD010000104.1, from coordinate 7,808 downwards.
GCCTTCGCGGTAGGCGGTTAGCGCCAAATCTGAGGCACGTTGCGCCGATCGGGCCGCCACGACGTCGTCGGCACCCTCGATCCGGAAAGAACGGATGTTTGCGAGATCGTCCTCGACCTCCTGGATCGCATGCAGCACCACGCTGCGGTAATGCGCGACGGTTTGCAGATAGGCCGCTTCGGCAGCGGCAAGCTGGGCATGTCGTAGTCCGCCGTCGAACAAAGGCAGATAAACGGTGGGGCCGACCGACCAGAGGCTGTTGGGCAACGACAGCAGATTTAGCCCGGTATCCTGCTCGCCGGCCATGCCGTTGAGCGTCAACGTTGGGAAGAACGCAGCGCGCGCCACGCCGATCGACTCGTTGGCCGCCGCAGTTTGGCGTTCCGCCGCCGCGATGTCCGGGCGGCGTTCCAGCAAGTTGGAAGGAAAGCCCGGGGGAAACGTCGGAATCGCCATCGGCTTATCGGTTGCGGGAATCGAAAATGTCGAGGCCGGCTGGCCAATAAGAGTGGCGATCGCGTGTTCATACGCCGCGCGCGGCCCGATCACGTCGGCGAGCAACGCTTTGGCGTCCTCAAGCTGCACCTCGGCGCGCGCCACGTCGATGGGCGCGCCGATCTTTCCCGCCAAGCGCTCGCGGGTGAGATCAAGCGCCGCCTGATAGGCATTTACCGTATCGCGCAAAAGCTTGGTTTCGCGATCGAGGCCGCGCAGACTCACGTAGTCGCGCGCCAGTTCCGCCTGCAGGCTGATGCGAACCGATTCAAGGTCCGCCTTGCTTGCCTGCGCCTGCGCTTGCGCCGACTTGACAAGATCGCGGATACGACCCCACAGATCGACCTCGTAGCTTGCCTGAATACCGATGGTGTTCGCGCCATAATACGTCGGCTCGTCGGCCGAGCGCAGCGGACGGTTTGCCGACTGTTTGTTGTAAGAAAGGTCCGTTTCGTGGCTTACGGTCGGGTAGAAGGCGGCTTGCGCCTGCGCGACGTAATCGCGCGACTGCAGATAATTGGCGAGCGCCGCGGCAAGATCCGGATTCGCGGCTTCGACCTCCGGCTCGAGCTTATTCAACAGTGGGTCTTTGAAACTGCGCCACCATTCGCCATGCGGCCGGTCGTCGAGCGGTTGCGCCAATTTCCAGTTCCCGGCTTCCTTGAAGTGGGCCGGCACTTCGACGACGGGGGGATGATAGGCGGGAGCGAGGTCGCACGCAGCGAGCAAAAGCGCCGGCGTCACCGCCAGCCCGATCGGAACTCTCATGCAACGTCCCCCGATCCGAAGTCCTACCTTGCGCTGGCTTCGGCTGCGGACCCTTGCTGGCCCGCGATTTTCACCTGTTCGCCGTCGGATATCGAATCCCACGGACTCCTAATCACGCGATCGTTTGTTGTCAGCCCGGAGAGCACCTCGATCTCGGTGCCGAGATCGCGCCCGACTTCGATCGGCTTCAGAACGACTTTGTCATTTGCCCCAACTGTTGCGACCTCCGGCTGATCTCTTCGAAAGATGAGCGCGCTCGCCGGGACACGGAGCACCTCTTGGTTCGCCGGTAGCTGAAAATGCACCTCGACGAAAGAGCCGGGCTGCAACACTCCGTCTTGATTATCGCGATGCAATTCGACGAGCATCGATCGCGCCTGCAAGGAGATCGCGTTTGAAGTGGTGGCCAAGGTAGCCTTAAAGCTCCGATCCGGATATTGAGGCAGCTTGAGCTCGGCGGTCATTCCGGGTTTCAGTTCGGCGCTGAAGGATTGCGGTACGGCGACGTAGATGCGCATCTTCTGAATGTCGGCGACTTCGAAAAGCGCAGAGGGCGTTGCGGTCGAACCGGATTCGCCGAGCCGATTGTTGGTAGGCGTCGAATTGACAAGCGCGCCGACGTCGACGTTGCGCGCCGTGACCACGCCGTCGAACGGCGCAACGATTCTTTTGTATGCCTCGAGCGCCGCCAATTTGGCCACCGTGGCCTTCGCCGCCGTCACCGTGGCTTTGCTCGCCTCGTATTCGCCGGCTTTCTCGTCCGCGTCCTGCTGGGACACGGCGGCCGTGTTGCGCATCGCTTGCCAACGCTTTGCCGTCAGCTCCGCGAGCGCTTCGTTGGCTTGCGCCTTGGCAAGCTCGCCCTTTGCTTCTTCATACTGCTGGTCGAGATCCGGCGTGTCGATCTCGGCCAAGAGATCCCCCGCTTTCACCTTCGCGCCGATGTCCTTGTACCACATCTTCACGTAGCCGTTGACGCGCGCATAGAGCGGCGCCTGATACCAAGCGTCGACGTTGCCCGGCAGTGTGAGTTCCTGTTTGCCGACGCCTCGTTTGGGAGCGAGGATATCGACGCTTGGAATGGCCTGGGCCTCGGTCCAATGCGTCAGGTTGACCTCGTTCTTTTCCCGGCTGGTTATGCCGAAGAAGGCAATTGCGGCGGCCGCAAGAATGGCAAGCGCAAGGCGCGACATGACCTTGCGGCCCAGCCGCCTGGACTCCTTCGGAGACAGGTTCGAGGCGTTTTCCATATCAGTCCGGCTACGGCGCCGACTCCGTTCTGACAGCGGATCGCAGACCATGCGAGTGCACCAGCGTAAACAATGCCGGCACAAACAAGAGAGTTGCAAAGGTGGCGCAGAGCAGGCCGCCGATCACGGCGCGGCCGAGCGGCGCGTTTTGTTCGGCGCTCAGCGCCATCGGCAGCATGCCGATGATCATCGCAAGCGCCGTCATCAACACCGGACGGAAGCGGGTGATGCCGGCGTTGAGCGCCGCGACGGCGGGTTCGGCGCCCTCGGCCAGTTTTTCTCGGGCGAAGCTTACGACGAGAATGCTGTTGGCGGTGGCGACGCCCATACACATGATCGCACCCGTTAGGGCAGGAACCGATAGAGTCGTAAAGCTCGAAAACAACATCCACACGATGCCGGCCAAGGCTGTCGGGAGGGCGGCTACGATCACGAAAGGATCGAGCCAGGATTGGAAGTTGACGACGATCAGCAGATAAATGAACACGATCGCCAAAGCGAGCCCGGCAAAGAGCTGTCCATAGGCTTCTTTCATGGTGCTCACCTGGCCGCGCAACACGACGGTCGATCCGGGAGGCGCCTCGGCCTTGGTTCGATCGAGAATTTTCTGGATGTCCGTGGCGACGCTGCCGAGGTCGCGGCCATGCGCGGACGCGTAGATATCGACGACCGGCTCGACATTGTAATGGGAAACGACGCCGTCGCTCCAGCCGCGCCGAATGTTCGCGATGCCGCCAAGCAGTTGCGAAGTATGAGTCGAAGTCACGGGAACATTTTTGAGATCGCCCAGCGAGTCGACCCAATATTGCGGCATTTGCACGACGATCGGATAGGAAACGCCGTTCTTCGGATTGAGCCAAAAGGCCGGTGCGGTCTGAATACTGCCGGCAAGCGTGTCCTGCACGGAGTCGGCCACGTCCTTCTCGGAAAGACCGACCGCGCCGGCCAGCGAACGGTTCACGTCGACATAGAGCGTCGGCACGTTGAAGGCCTGCTGAATGCGCGGGTCGGCGACTCCGGTAACCTTGGCGATCTTCGTGAAGATCTTGTTGGCATAGGCGCGATCCGCCTCCAAATCATGGCCGATCACTTGCACGTCGATCGGCGACGGCAGACCAAAATTCAGTATTTGGCTGACCATGTCGGCAGGCAGGAAAGAAAAGGTCGTTCCCGGAAAGAGACGCGGCAGCTTTTCGCGCATGGCGTCGACATAGGACCTCGTCTCCTTGGCCATTCCCGGTTTTACCGTAACCAAGATGTCGGCGTCGGCTGCTCCGATGCTGCCCGAGTTGGCGTACGCCATGTTGATGCCGCTGATCGGCAGTCCGATATTATCGACGATGCTGTCGAGAGCTTTCGGCGGAATGATGTTTCTGATCGTCGCCTCGATCTTGTCGCAGAGGCTTGCCGTCTCTTCGATTCTCGTTCCGACCTGCGCCCGGACGTGCATCCTGATCTGATCGGATTCGACCGACGGAAAGAAATTCTGGCCAAGAAAAGGAACGAGAGCGAAGGACGCCAATACGACGACCATGAACCCGATGATGAATTTCCAGCGACGCGCCAAGGCGAGGGCGAGCAGACTACGATATCCGCCGCGTATTCTCTCGAAGCGATGTTCGAAGCCGCGCTGAAATCGAACAAGAGGATTGGGGCTCGGCGGGGGCTCATGCTCGTCGCGTCCGCGGGCACGCGCTTGCGCCGCCAGCAAATAGCGGGCGAGCGTGTTCACCAGCGTGCGCGACAGCAGGTAGGAGAAACAGAGGGCGAACACCACCGCCTTGGCCATCGGCCGGAACAGAAATCCCGAAACCCCGCCCAGTCCGAACATCGGCACGAAGACGATGCAGATGCAGAGCAAGGAAACCGTCGCGGGGATGACGATCTGCCGAGCGCCATCCATGATGGCAAGTTCGATTTCCTTGCCTTGCTCGAGATGGTAGTTGATGTTTTCAATCGTCACCGTCGCATCGTCGACCAGAATGCCGACCGCCAGTGCCAAGCCGCCGAGCGTCATCACGTTGATCGTTTCGCCGGTCGCCGAGAGCATGGCGATCGACCCGAGCACGGCCAGCGGAATCGAGATGAGAATGATGGTCGTCGAGCGCCAACTGCCGAGAAACAGCAGGATCATCAATCCGGTCAGCGCCGCCGCGATTGCCCCTTCGCGCAACACGCTGTCGACCGAGGCTTGGACGAAAGCCGACTGATCGCCGACCGCTTCGATATCGAGGCCGGGCGGCAGCGAGGCCCGAATCTTCGGCAACAGCGCTTTCACGCCGTTGATCACATCGAGCGTTGACACCGATCCGGCTTTCAAAATCGTCATCAGCACCGCATGTGCACCGTTGACGCGGACCATGTTGATCTGCGGCGGATAGCTGTCATGCACATAGGCCACGTCGCCGATGTAGACCATGGAATTGTTCACCCACTTGATCGGCAGCTTGTTCAAGTCGGCGACTTCCTGCGGCGCGTCGTTCATATCGACGGTATATTCGAACCGGCCGATCTTCTCGGTGCCCATTGGAATGATGAGGTTTTGATCGGCGAGCGCGTTCACAACGTCTTGGGCCGAAAGACCGTAAGCCTGCATTTTCCGCTGATTGATGTCGATCTGGACTTGCCGTACTTTGCCGCCATACGGGGAGGGGATTGCCGCGCCGGCCACGGTCGCGAGCTGCGGACGGATAAAGTTCTGCGCGAAATCGAAAAGCTCGGCCTGCGAGAACTTCGTGCTCGAAAGCGCGAGTTGAAGGACCGGAACGCTCGAGGCATTGAAGAAAAGCACATAAGGCGGAGTAATCCCGGGCGGCAGGAATTTCAGAACCGTCTGCGAGGCGGCGGTCACCTGCGCGAGCGCGGTGTTGATGTTGACGTGCGGTTGGAAAAAGACCTTGATGATTCCGTATCCGGTCAGCGACTGCGATTCCATGTGCTGGATATCGTTGACCTGCGAGCTCAGCGTGCGCTCGTAATAATAGACGATGCGCCCGGACATATCGTCCGGCGGCAGACCGTTGTAGGTCCAAACTACGCTCACGACCGGGATGTTGATGTTGGGAAAGACGTCCATTGGCGTCTTCGCCCAAGCCATCACCCCGAAGATAAGGATCAGCATCGCCATCACGACAAACGTGTAGGGACGCTGAAGCGCGATCCTGACAATGCCGAGCATCGGCTTGCAGAACTCCTTGCGCCGCCGCTCCGTCGCGGGCAGCGAGAAGAATTGAGGATCGAGGCCGGCCGGCGACGCACGCCGGCTCTGCGCGCAAACTCGGTGCGCCGCCGCAACCCATGGTCAGCGCAAAAATAGACCGTGCCGGAGCAGGGAAGATACTAAATTAAAATTTCGATTTTCGTTCCGGCGGGGTTCGCGCCAAGTCCTCGCGAAGTCGCGCCCAATTTCCTACACAAAGTTAATGTTACCGAATACGTCGGAACGTAAAGCGCACGTTGAGTCATATTTACGCTCGTGACCGAATTACTTTGCCGCCGACGTTTTAGACGGGCGTCGTCGTCTGCCGCTTGGCATGTTTGTCGGCCGGTTGCGGCGTTGTGTCGGCGCCGGGGCGTTTGGGGCCCATTTCGAAGGCCGCGCCCGGACCGTTCTCGTCGAGCCACAAGCCGAAACCGTGGAGCTCGGCGATGGTTGCCGCCATGCTGAGGCCTAAGCCGTGGCCCGGCGTCGCGCCATGCTCGGCCGACCGGTAGAAGCGCTGAAAGATCATCGGGCGCTCGCTCGCCGCGACACCCGGCCCGGTGTCGGCGACGCGCACGCAAGGACCGTCGGATCTCGCGATTATCGAGACCGCGCCGCCTCGCGGCGTGAACTTGATGGCGTTGTCGACAAGGTTGGCGAGCGCTTCCCGCAAAAGATCGGCGTCGCCGGTCATGGGAGCCGCTTGCGGCGCATCGAGGTTGATGGCAATCGCTTTGGCCTCCGCGACCGGCTCATAGAGCTCAAACACTTCGCGGCAGACTTCGGCCAAATCGACGCGCTGAAAGGCGCTGCGCCGCAGCCCGCTTTCGATCTCGGAGATGCGCAGCAGGGCGGTGACGGTGGTCAGCGCCCGGTCGAGGTCGGCAAGCGCCTGCCGGCTCGCGGCGCGCAGCTCGTTCTCCGACGCGCTCTTAAGCCCGCGCTCGAGCCGGGCACGCAGGATGGAAAGCGGCGTGCGCAGATCATGGGCAATGTTGTCGCCGACCGTTTTCACTTGATTCATAAGCCGGACGATCTCGTCGAGCATCAGATTGACGCCGCGCACCACGTCGTCGATGTCGTCAGGGCGGCGATGAACCGGTAGCCGTTCCTGCAAATTGCCGTGGATGATGCGGTCGATTGCATAGCGGATGGACTGCAAGCGCCGGGAGGCGCGCAGGCTCAGCACCGCGCCGGCCAGCAGCGCCAAGAGGATCGTCGGTACGATGCCGATCGCCAGCGCCTGCAGCACCCAATGGCGCAGCGCATAGATCTCGTAAAGGCTGCGGCCGAGCAACAAGACGCCGCCGCCGGGACGGCGCTGGGCGACGAGGATAATGGGCTCCGTTTCCGGGCCGGCATCTGGCCTGCGCATCTCGATGAGATGCGCCGCGCCATCGACGGGAATCGGCGGCAGCGCCGGGACATTCCCGAAAATATGGCGGCCCGCGGCATCGAAGAGCCCGACGTATTCCATCTGCCGCAAGTCGCTGGTCAGGCGCCGCGCAAGTTCCGGTTCCACCTGCGCGGTCGGCTGCAGCGCGGCTTTCGTCGCCTCGTCGACGAGGATGGCGCGCAGCCGCGTCGTGTCGGAGGCGGCGACCTGCCAATAGACGAAGCCGAAGACGGCCGAGGTCGAGGCGGTGACGACCAGCGCAAAGACTACGGCGACGCGAAACGCCGCCGAGCGAAAAATGTCATTAATCGCCATGCAGCATGAATCCGGCGGCGCGAACCGTTTCGATGAGCGGCGGTTCGCCGGGAACGTCGACCTTGCGCCGCAGCTTGCCGATGTGCACGTCGACGACATTGGTCTGCGGCAAGGCGCGATAGTGCCAGACGTCTTCGAGCAGCATCGCGCGGGTGATAATCTGGTTCGGGTGCCGCATGAAATATTCCAGAAGATTGAATTCGCGCGGCAGAAGGCTGAGGAGCCGCTCGCCGCGCCGCACGCTGCGGTCAATGAGATCCATGTTGAGCGGGCCGACTTTCAGGCTTGTGGCGCGGGCGTCGCTGGCGCGGCGCCGCAAGGCTTCGACGCGCGCGACGAGCTCGTCCATCACGAAAGGCTTGACGAGATAATCGTCGCCCCC
>JASHUD010000103.1 GCA_030040215.1 Methylovirgula sp. | reverse complement strand
GCCGACCTTTCCGCCTTTCGCGTAAGGCGCCAGAAGATCGACGACCTTGATGCCGGTCTCGAGAATCTGCGCTTCCGTCGCCTGCTCGGCATAGGAAGGCGCCGGCTGATGGATGGCGCGCCGCGCCTGCGTCTTGATCGGACCGGCTTCGTCCACCGGCTCGCCGATCACGTTCATGATGCGGCCGAGACACGCGTCGCCGACCGGCACGCTGATCGGCCCCCCCGTATCGCTGACCGGCTGGCCGCGCACCAATCCTTCGGACACGTCCATGGCGATGCAGCGCACGGTGTCTTCGCCCAAATGCTGCTCGACTTCGAGCACCAGGCGATTGCCCCGGTTCTTGGTCTCGAGCGCGTTCAGGATCTTCGGCAGATGGCCGTCGAACTTCACATCGATCACCGGGCCGATCACCTGCGTGATACGGCCTGTCGGCTGGGATTGGGCGGCGTCGGCCATGGATTTAAGTCCTCTACTTATTAGCTCGGATACTTGGCTCAGAGCGCTTCCGCGCCGGAAATGATCTCGATCAGTTCTTTGGTGATCATCGCCTGGCGCGTGCGATTATATTTCAGCGTCTGCTTTTTGATCATCTCGCCGGCGTTGCGCGTCGCATTGTCCATGGCGCTCATCCGCGCGCCTTGTTCGGAGGCGGCGTTTTCGAGCAGCGCCCGGAACACCTGCACCGAGATGTTGCGCGGCAGCAGCGCCGAGAGAAGCTCGTCCGGCTCCGGCTCGAAATCGTAGACCGCGCCCGTACGCGCACTTTCGGAGATCCGCACGGGGACGATCTGCTGCGCCGTCGGGATCTGCGCAATCACCGAGCGGAAGCGCGAGAAGAACAAGGTACAGACCGAGAATTCGCTCTTGTCGAACAGCGCGATGATCTTGCGCCCGATCGAGTCGGCGTGTTCGAAGCCGAGCTGGCGGACGCCGCGCAACTCGATCAGTTCGAGGATCTGGCGTCCGAACTGGCGCTTCAACAGATCGTAGCCCTTCTTGCCGACGCAAAGGAACTTGACCGTCTTGCCCTCGGCCATCAGCGCCGTCGCTTTGTCGCGCGCCAGCCGGGCAATCGAGGAATTGAACGCGCCGCAAAGGCCGCGCTCGGCCGTGCAGACGACCAGCAGATGCGTGCCGCCGCCGTCGATGCCGCGCAGCAGCGCCGGCGCCGGCGCGCCGGCTCCGAGCCCCCCGGCGACGTCGGCGATGACCTTTTCCATACGCTCGGCATAGGGGCGCGCCGCCTCCGCCGCGCTTTGCGCGCGGCGCAGTTTGGCGGCGGCGACCATCTGCATCGCCTTGGTAATCTTCTGCGTCGCCTTGACGGAGGCGATCCGGTTGCGCAGATCCTTCAGAGAGGGCACGGGCTTTCGGCTTTCATTCTCACGCGAAGGATTTCGCGTAGGTCTCGACGATCGCCTTCAGGCTCGCGGCGGAGCCGTCGGACAGGTCTTTCGAGGCGCGGATCGTCTCCAAAAGATCGGTATGGCTGGCGCGCAACAGAGCCAGCAATCCATCCTCGAACGGCTTGACGCGCTCGACCGGCAGCGGATCGAGATAGCCGTTGGTGCCGGCCCAGATCACGCATACCTGCTCTTCCATCTTGAGCGGCGAGAATTGCGGCTGTTTCAGAAGCTCGGTCAAGCGTGCGCCGCGCGCCAGAAGACGCTGGGTCGTCGCATCGAGGTCGGAGCCGAACTGCGCGAAGGCCGCCATCTCGCGATATTGGGCGAGTTCGCCCTTGATGCGGCCGGCCACTTTCTTCATCGCTTTGGTCTGCGCCGAAGAGCCGACGCGCGACACCGAAAGGCCGACGTTCACCGCCGGCCGGATGCCCTGGTAGAAGAGATCGGTTTCGAGAAAGATCTGACCGTCGGTGATGGAGATGACGTTGGTCGGAATATAGGCCGAGACGTCGTTGGCCTGCGTCTCGATCACCGGCAGCGCGGTGAGCGAGCCGCCGCCGTGCTCTTCGTTGAGCTTGGCGGCGCGCTCGAGCAGGCGCGAATGCAGATAGAAGACGTCGCCCGGATAGGCTTCGCGCCCGGGCGGGCGGCGCAGCAGCAGCGACATTTGCCGATAGGCGACCGCCTGTTTCGACAGATCGTCGTAGACGATCAGCGCGTGCATGCCGTTGTCACGGAAATATTCGCCCATCGCGCAGCCGGAAAACGGCGCGAGAAATTGCATCGGCGCCGGATCCGAGGCGGTCGCGGCGACGACGATCGAATAATCGAGCGCGCCGTGCTCTTCGAGCACCTTCACGAATTGCGCCACCGTCGAACGCTTCTGCCCGACCGCGACATAGACGCAATAGAGCTTGGCCTTCTCGTCGGTGCCCTGGTTGACCGATTTCTGGTTGAGGATCGTGTCGAGCGCGATTGCCGTCTTGCCGGTCTGCCGGTCGCCGATGATCAGCTCGCGCTGCCCGCGCCCGATGGGGATCAGCGCGTCGATCGCTTTGAGCCCGGTCGCCATCGGCTCATGCACGGATTGGCGCGGAATGATGCCCGGCGCTTTCACATCGACGCGGGCGCGGCGCGTGGCGTTGATCGGACCCTTGCCGTCGATCGGATTGCCGAGCGCATCGACGACGCGGCCGAGCAGTTCCTTACCGACCGGCACGTCGACGATCGCGCCGGTGCGCTTGACCGTCTGGCCTTCCTCGATCTCGCGGTCGCTGCCGAAGATCACGATGCCGACGTTGTCGGTCTCGAGGTTCAGCGCCATGCCGCGCACGCCGGTTTCGAAGGCGACCATTTCGCCGGCCTGGACATTGTCGAGGCCATAGACGCGGGCGATACCGTCGCCGACCGAGAGAACCTGTCCGACCTCGGTCAATTCGGCTTCGTTGCCGAAGTTGGCGATTTCTTTCTTGAGGATCGCCGAAATCTCAGCGGCGCGGATATCCATCAGCCGACCTCTTTCATGCGGGCGCGAAGTAGATTGAGCTTGTTCTTGAGCGAGGCGTCAACCATGCGGGAGCCCAGTCTCACGATGAGACCGCCGATGATCGAGGGCTCGACCTTGGTGGTCACCTCGACCGATTTGCCGCCGGTCAAGTCGGCGAGCGCGGCCTTCAAGGCGGCGACATGCCGGTCGTTGAGCGGCTCGGCGACGGTAACGTCGGCGCGAATGCGGCCCTTGGCGAAATCGTCGAGCTTATGAAAATCGTCGATCATCTCGGCGATGGCGTAGAGGCGGCGCTTCTGGGCGACGAGTTTCAGAAAATTGGCGGAGATGCCGGAAACGCCGGCGCGCGCCAGCACGGCATTGAGCGCGTTCAGCTGCTCTTCGGCGGAATGCAGCGGGCTTTTGACGAAACGTTTCAGGTCCTCGCTCTCGGCGACCAGCGCCGCGAATTTGGCGAGGTCCGCGGCAACCTTCTCGGTAAGTCCCCCGTCCTCGGCGAGCGCATAAAGCGCCTGCGCATAGCGCCCGGCCATTCCCGATACGATCGTCTGGTCTTGCGCCAAGACTTAAGCCTTTGAAAGCATGGGTAGAGGCCCGGCTCGCGGCAACGGAAAGCGCAGGCTTGAAAGAGACCGGAATGGCGCGAGAAACCCGCCGCCACGCAGGGCGAGCGTGACTAACATAGGGCTTTTTTGTGCGCAACCCTCGGCGTCCGCGTCGTTGTGCCCGCAAGTTTCGACACCGCAGCGGCGCTGGCGGCGGCCGCGCGAGACGCTATATTCATGCCGACACGCGGAGGC
>JASHUD010000102.1 GCA_030040215.1 Methylovirgula sp. | reverse complement strand
GCGCAATCGCGTTTCTGGCCGGTGCGATCGGGGCAGTGGCCTTGGCGCCGGTCGATTTCCTTCCGGCGATCCTGATCCCGATGACCGTTGCCGTCTGGCTGATCGACGGGGCGGCGGAAGCCAAAGAAGGATTTCGCCGCGCCCATCTCGCCTCGCTGCGCAACGCGTTCGGCGCCGGCTGGTGGTGGGGTTTCGGCTATTTCGTCGCCGGTTTCTGGTGGCTCGGCTCGGCCTTTCTCGTCGAGCCGGAATTCGCCTGGGCGCTGCCGCTCGGCGTCCTCGGCCTGCCGGCGGTACTAGCGCTTTTCCCGGCGCTCGGATTCGCACTGGCGCGGCTCCTATGGGCGCCGGGCCTGAGCCGGATTTTTGCGCTCGCCGCCGGGTTGGGATTCAGCGAATGGCTGCGCGGCCGCGTGCTCACCGGATTTCCGTGGAACGACTACGGCATGGCGCTCGGCGATCACCTCGTCTTCGCGCAATTTGCGGCGATCGGCGGCCTCGCCGCGCTGACCGTCTTGACCGTCGCGATCTTCGCGACGCCGGCGCTCTTTGCCGACCGCCGGCGCAAGGGCGCGACGCGGATTCCGGCCGGCGTGCTGGCGGCCGGCGCAGCGCTCGTGGGATTGGCGCTGTTCGGGGCGCTGCGCCTGGAAACCCCGCCGCCCGCGCCGGTCGCCGGCGTCAACGTGCGCCTGATGCAGCCGAATGTCGCACAAGATGCCAAGTTCAGCCCGCAGAACAAAGACGAGATCGTCGCCGATTATCTCAAACTCTCGGATCGTTCGACGGGTCCCGCACATACCGGCCTTGCCGACGTGACGCTTCTTGTCTGGCCGGAATCGGCCTTCCCCTTCATCCTGACGGAAGACGCGCAGGCGCTTTTGACGATCGGCAACGCGCTGCCTTCGGGAACCACGTTGGTGACCGGCGCGGCGCGGATCGGCGTGACGCCGTCGGCATCTGACTCTCGGCCGCACCCGGCCTTCTACAATTCGATCCTGGTCATCGCCCGCGGCGGCATCATTCTCGATACCTATGACAAGGTTCATCTCGTTCCGTTCGGCGAATATCTGCCGATGGATTGGTTCTTCCGCAAATTCGGCCTGCATCATTTTGTGCATGTACCCGGCGGATTCGCCAAGGGCGCCGGACATAAGCTTTTACACTTGCCGAATCTGCCGACTGCGGTGCCGCTGATTTGCTATGAAGCCATTTTTCCGGAAGAAGCCGTGCCGGCGGCAACACCTGGCGCGGCACGGCCCGGGTTCATGCTCAATGTCACCAATGATGCGTGGTTTGGACGCACCGCCGGCCCTTATCAGCATTTTGCGCAGGCGCGGCTGCGCAGCATCGAACAAGGTTTGCCGCTGCTGCGCGACGCCAATACGGGAGTCTCGGCGATCATCGACGCGTACGGACGCGTACTGGCGCAGTTGCCGGTCGAGGAAGAGGGCGTGATCGATGGAGTGCTCCCCGGGAAAATCGCGCCGCCGCCGTTTGCGCGGGCTCCGTTCGGCATCGATCTACTCGCATGGATTGTTGCGTTTTGCGCGTCTCTCGCGCTCCGACGGATTGTTTGACTTCCAAAGAAAACAAGGTTCTATATGGGGGCGACCTTGGGAGGGGGGCGACAGGTTAGCGCTGGCATGCGGCGCCTCGAGCAATCGACGGCGGGAGACAATCGCATTACGATTTCTCGACCGACCTCAAGCCGCGCCGTTCCAATACCGGCCGTTGCGTGTGAGGTGGCGATTGGCAGGTGCTGTCGATCGGCACTATGGCGTGCCGCGTTCTCTTCGCTCCGCGCTTGCCGGAGTGGAGCGATCGTTTCGCGACGGCACCGCGTTTATTTGCCTGGAATAGTAGGAGAATCGTTTTCGTGAAGAAGGTCCCGAATCCGATCGATCGGCATGTCGGCAGCCGGGTCCGAATGCGCCGAATCCTCCTGGGGATGAGCCAAGAAAAACTCGGCGAGGCGCTCGGACTGACGTTCCAGCAAGTCCAGAAATACGAAAAGGGCACCAACCGGATCGGCGCCAGCCGTTTGCAACAGATTTCAACGACCTTGAATGTGCCGCCGTCGTTCTTCTTTGACGGCGCGCCGATACACGACGGCGCGGAGCGCGGCGAACTCGCGGTGGGCGAGGAAACGAATTCCTCTTATGTGCTGGACTTCATCGCCACGACCGAAGGCTTGAACCTCAACAAGGCATTCGCGCGCATTCAGGATCCTAAGGTGCGCAAGCGCATCATCGATCTTGTCGCGAGCCTTGCCGAAGAGCAGCCCAATCGCAAACATAGCAAGCCTTGAAATTTGTTCGATATAGAGAGCGTATTCCGCGAGCGCGCTTGACCAAACGAACGGTTTGGCAGACATTCCGCCTCTCGCGGCAGCCGCCTCCCGCCCCTTGAAGAGCCCGTTTTCGCGAGCGTGATGTCGCATTGAAGGAGCTGTTTGTGCCGCGGAAGAATTATCTGTTCACGAGTGAATCCGTTTCCGAAGGCCATCCCGACAAGCTTTGCGATCGAGTTTCCGATGAGATTCTCGACCTCTTTTTCAAGGAAGCCGCCCGTACGGGCATCGATGCCTACCAGGTGCGCGTCGCCTGCGAGACGTTGGCGACGACAAACCGGGTGGTGATCGCCGGCGAGGTGCGCGGCCCGGCGATTTCGATCGCCAAAATCGAAGATACGGCGCGCCAGACGATCCGCTCGATCGGTTACGAGCAAGCCGGGTTTCACTGGCAAAACGCCAATATCGAGGTCCTCCTGCATGCCCAGTCGGCGGACATCGCACGCGGCGTCGATGCGGTCGGCAATAAAGACGAGGGCGCGGGCGACCAGGGAATCATGTTCGGCTATGCCTGCGCAGAAACTCCCGAACTGATGCCGGCGCCGATCTATTATGCGCATAAGATCCTCGAAAATCTGGCGCGGGCACGCAAACGCAAGGAAGGCGGGGCGGCCAAACTCGGTCCCGATGCCAAGAGCCAGGTGACGATTCGCTATGCGGACGGCAAACCCGTCGAAGCGACGCAGATCGTCCTTTCGACCCAGCAACTCGATGCCGACCTCACCTCGGAGGAGGTGCGCGCCATCGTCGAGCCCTATATCCGCGCCACGCTGCCGCATGACTGGATCACCAAGAATACCGTTTGGCATGTCAACCCGACGGGCAAGTTCGTAATCGGCGGCCCGGACGGCGATTGCGGGGTGACCGGCCGGAAGATCATCGTCGATACCTATGGCGGGGCAGCGCCGCACGGGGGCGGCGCGTTTTCCGGCAAGGATCCGACCAAGGTCGACCGCTCCGCCGCCTATGCGGCACGCTATCTCGCCAAAAATGTCGTCGCGGCGGGGCTCGCCGAGCGCTGCACGATCCAGCTCGCCTACGCGATCGGCTTTCCCGAGCCGTTGTCGATTTACGTCGATACGCACGGCACTGGCCGCGTGCCCGAGGAGAAGCTCGAATTGGCGTTGCCGCAGGTCATGCCGCTTACGCCGCGCGCCATCCGCGACCATCTGCAGCTCAACCGGCCGATCTACGCGCGCACGGCGGCCTACGGACATTTCGGCCGCGCGCCCGAGGCCGACGGCGGCTTTTCCTGGGAAAAGACGGATCTCGTCCCGAAACTGCTCGCCGGTTTCGGCTGAGGCGCGGCGCACCTGGCGAACAATCGATGAGCGCCGATCTCGAAAAGCGCGATCCGCAAAGCGCCGCGGCGGCGCGTCTTTACGGCCGGCGCAAAGGCAAAAAGCTTCGCCCGCACCAAGCGAAATTGTTGGAAACGCTTCTGCCGCGCCTGGCGCTCGATCTGTCGCGGCGGATCGATGCCACGGCGCTGTTTGCCGGCCAACCTACGGCGATTTTCCTCGAAATCGGCTTCGGCGGCGGCGAGCATCTCGCAGCCGAAGCCGAAGCACACCCCGATTGCGGGCTGATCGGCTGTGAATATTTCGAAAATGGGCTCGCCAAGGCGTTGGCGCTCCTCGAAGCCAAGAAACTCGATAACGTGCGGCTCTATTGCGGCGACGCGGGAAAAGTCGTCGACGCCATGCCCGCGGCGGCGCTCGCCCGGGTCTATCTGCTCTATCCGGATCCGTGGCCGAAGCGCCGCCAGCGCAAGCGCCGGTTTCTTTCCGACCCGATGCTTGCGGCGCTTGCCCGGGTGATGCGCGCCGGCGGCGAACTGCGCTTTGCCACCGACATCGACGACAATGCCGGCTGGACTCTGGCGCGCGTGCTGCGCTCACCCGATTTCATTTGGAAGGCGGAAACGGCGGCCGATTGGCGGGAACCCTGGCCTGGCTGGACCGCGACGCGCTACGAAGCCAAAGCGCGCGCCGCCGGTCGCCCGCCCGTCTATCTAACCTTCGTGCGGCGGTAGGCGCTTAGGCGTTATAGGGCCCGAACCGCAACAGGCCGGCGCCGTTCGTCTTGAGCCAAGCTTCGGCACGATCGACATGCACCGAGAGTTTGGCGAGAACTTTCCAGAAGCTCGGCGAATGGTTCATGTGCACGAGATGCGCCACCTCGTGCGCGGCGAGATAATCGAGCACGTAGCTTGGCGCCATGATCAGCCGCCAGGAAAAGTTCAAGGCACCGGTCGAGGAACAGGAGCCCCAGCGGCTGGTCGTGTCGCGCAGGCTGACCCGGCGCGGCTTGACCCCGATCTTGACGGCATGGCGGAAGACGGCGGCCTCGAGATCGCGCCTGGCTTCGCTGATCAGAAAGTCTTTCACGCGCCGCGCCACATGCGCCGGGTCCGCCCCGACGCAGAGCAAAGGCAGCCTGATGTCGGCCTCGGCTCTATTTACCGGCTCGATCCAGACGTTGCCGCGCTGCCTCGGCCGTTCGACGATCCGGTGGTTGACGCCGCGGATCGGGACGATTTCGCCGCGCCCAAAGGGCATCGGCTCGGGCAGACGCTGCAGGCGCGCGCCAATCCAGGCGGCGTGGCGCTCGATGAAGCTGCGCGCCCCGGCGATCGAACCGCGCGGCGGCATGGTCAAGACCACGTCGCGTGTCGCGGCGCGGACGCGCAAGGTAAAGCGGCGCGCCGAAGCGATCCGCTTCAACGCGATCCGATAGGTTTCGCCGCCATGCGAGACATCGAGATAGGCGATCTGCGCGCTTCGCGGCGCACTTCTTTGGAGCGGGTTCGGCATGCAGACGAGCTTATCTTCTGCCGCCCTGAGTCGCCACAGACTCGACGGTTGCGGCCGAAAAGATTCTGTTTTGTTGGTTATAATGCCTTATAGATCAAGCCGATATAAGCTTGAGCTTAGCATTGACGGTCTCCACGAAGGGAGCCGCAGCCAAGCCCACGGTTAAGGGGGGATGAGGGCCCGCCGAGACGGCGGAAACGGCTCGCGGGCGACGAGGATCTGGCTGCCTTAAAGCGGCGCCACGGCGGCGGTGAAGGCTCGGATGCGCGGCGCGATCTCCTGCCGGAAGCGGGAGCCGTTGAAGACCCCGTAATGGCCGACGTTCTCCTGCTGATGGTGCAGCTTGCGTTTGGCCGGAATAGCGGTGCAGAGCTCGTGCGCGGCGAACGTCTGGCCGAGCCCGGAAATGTCGTCCCGTTCGCCTTCGACCGTCATCAGAGCCGTACGGCGAATGGCACCGAGATCGATCCGCTCGTTGCGATGCATCATCGTGCCGTCGGGGAGGCGGTGTTCGACGAATACCGTGTCGACCGTCTGCAGATAGAATTCCGCGGTAAGGTCCATCACGGCCAGGTACTCGTCGTAGAATTCACGGTGCTTCTCGGCCGAGTCGCCGTCGCCTTCCATGAGATGGTTGAACATTTCGATATGCGCATTGACGTGGCGATCGAAGTTCATCGCCATGAAGCCGGAGAGCTGCAGAAACCCCGGATAGACGTCGCGTCCGACCCCCGGATAGGGATAGGGCACCGGATGGATGCAGTTCCTGCGGAACCATTCGCTGCCGCGTTCCTCGGCAAGCAGATTGACGGCTGTCGGGCTGCGGCGCGTGTCGATCGGGCCGCCCATCAAGGTCATCGAGGCTGGAGCATTCGGGTCGCCGCGCTTTTCGAGGAGCGCCACCGCCGCGATAAGCGGCACGGCAGGCTGGCAGACCGCGATCGTATGCAGCGGAATCCCGTCCTTCGCGGCGCTAAGCAGGTCGAAAATCTCGGCGAGATAGTCGATGTAGTCGTCGAGATCGAACGTGCCGAATGCCAGCGGCACCATGCGCGCGTCCGCCCAGTCGGTGACATAGACATCGTAATAGGGAAGGAACGCTTCGACCGTGCCGCGCAGCAGCGTTGCATGATGCCCGGACATCGGGGCGACCAACAGAAGCTTAGGCTGGCGCGGTTCGTCGGCGCCTTCCCAAACGCGTTCGAAATGCAAAAGTCTGCAGAACGTCTTATGCCAGACGACTTCTTCGTGGACTGGCACCGTGGTGCCCCCTGCCGTGGTCGAGGTTAGGCCGAAGCTCGGCTTGCCGTAGCGCCGTGTCAGCCGCTCGAATAGCTCCGCCGAAGCCGCCACGTTGCGGCCCATCTGCGTGTGGGCGAGCGGATTGATCGGATTGTTGAACCAAACGCGCGCCATGTCGGAAAAAGCGCGGGCTGGCGCGAGCGCCAGATAGGCCATCTCATGCAGTTGATAGGAATAGGCATTCATCGGTCCGCCATCAAACATTTCCAGGTCCTCGCGGATCGACAATCGCCCGGACGAGCCGACGTTCCGCCCGGGTCTTTCCCGTATTATTGCACTGCACAAGCTTAATACGACGATTTTCTCAAATCAATGCAGCAAAGTATGCATAATTTTCTCCTCCTGCGGGATTTTTCATCGAACTGACGGATAAATGTCACAACGGCGTTATTCGCCGGTTTGCAGCAAGCTGCCGGCGCGGCGCGCGTCCTGCAGCATCCGGCGAAAGGCGAGCACCGCCGCACCGAACAAGATCATATTCAGGACGAAGGCCTCGCCCATGAGATCGGCGTGGAACGTGTGATGGATGAGCAAGGCCCGTAGACCTTCGAAAACATAGGTGGGCGGCAGTATCCAGGCGAAGGCCTGCAAAGGCTTCGGCAACACGCTGGCCGGGTAAAAGACGCAGGCCAGCGGCTGCATCAGGAACATGATCGTCCAGACCAGAGATTCGGCCGCGAGCCCATAACGCAGCACCACGCCGGAACAAAACAGGCCGATTGCCCAGCCCGTCACGATGAGATTGGCGAAAAAGAAGCCCACGGCCACGCCCAATCCCCAGAGATTGAAGCCGAAGAACAGAATCGCCAGGAACGTGACCGGCAGGAAGCCGATCGACAGCCGGATGATGCTCATCGCCATCAACGCCAGGATGAATTCGCCGATGCTGAGCGGGCTCATCATCAGGTTGGCGACGTTGCGCGACCACATTTCTTCGAGAAACGACACCGAGAATCCAAGCTGGCCGCGGAACAAAATGTCCCAGAGCAGCATGGCGCCGATGAGCGCGCCGGCGGCGAGCCCGAGCCGGCCCACGCTCGGTCCGCCAGCCGATGCCTTTGCGAGGTAGGTCTGGAGAAATCCCCAGGTCAGCATCTGCACCAGCGGCCAATAGATGAGATCGAGAATGCGTGGCAGCGAAGAGCGCAGCAGATAGAGATAGCGGCGCAGCATTGCGCCGACGCGGCACAAGGAGAAACGTTGGGGCGCCGCTCGGTTCATTGCGCCCGCCTGCGGCCGCGCGCCAGATCGAGGAACACTTCCTCAAGGTTGCTGCGCTCGAAACGGGCGAGAAGTTCCGCGGGGCTGGCGTCGCCGACGATACGGCCCTCCTTCAGCATGATCACCCGATCGCAGAGCCGTTCCACTTCCTGCATATTGTGCGAGGCGAGCAGGATTGCCGCGCCGCTGCTCCGACGATACTCTTCGATGTGCGCGCGCACCCAATCGGCCGTGTCGGGATCGAGCGAGGCGGTCGGTTCGTCGAGCAGCAGCACTTCCGGCTCGTTGATGAGCGCCTTGGCCAGGGCAACGCGCGTCTTCTGCCCGGCGGAGAGTTGGCCGGACGGCCGATCGAGCAGATCTTCGAGTGCCAGATCCTTGGCGAGAATGGAAATGCGGATTTCGAAGTCGCCGATCCCGTAAAGCCGGCCGAACACTTCGAGATTCTGCCGCACCGTGAGGCGGTGCGGCATGTCGACATACGGGCTTTCGAAATTCATCCGCGCCAACACCTTGCGGCGATCGCGCAACATGTCGACGCCGAGCACGTTCACCTTGCCGGAAGTCGGCAGGATGAGACCCATGATCATCCCGATCGTCGTCGTCTTTCCGGCGCCGTTGCCGCCGAGCAGCCCCGTCACCGAGCCGCGCGCCACCGAAAAGCTCACCTGATCGACCGCGACCAGGCGCTTGTAGACCTTCGTCAAGGCCTCGACTTCGATGGCCGGAGCGGCGGGATCGTATGCGCTCTGCGGCGCGGCGATATGCATGGGGCGGGTCCTGTCGCTTCACTCCTCGCGGAGGCATATAACAGGTGAAAAGAAGGCGAGTGAACGGGAGGATCGCGGTTCATGCGCCCATTCCAGGGGAACCCGGGGACAGCCGACGGCCGCCGGTCGCCGCTCGGTCTCGACCTCGGCAGAAGGTCGCGCCGGCTGCGCGTCGATACGCTGGTGAGATTACGCTGGCTCGCGGTCGTCGGACAGGCGACGACCGTGGTTTTCGTGCGCTTCGGGTTGGGATTTCCGATTCCGCTCGGCCTTTGCCTGCTGTTCATCGCAAGCTCGGCTTGGCTCAACGTTCTGCTTCGATTTCGCTTCGGGCGCAGCGACCGGCTCGAAGATCTGCCGGCGGCGTTGATGCTCGCCTACGACATCGTGCAGCTTTCCGCCCTGCTCTATTTGACCGGCGGTCTCGAAAACCCGTTCTCGATCTTGTTTCTGGCGCCGATCATGATCGCCGCGGTGTCCTTCAACGGAGCGATCACGTTCGGCCTCACGCTGCTCGGTGTCGCAGCGGCGACGACGCTTATCTTCGTGCATTACCCGCTGCCGTGGATGCCGGGCGCGCCGTTGAACCTGCCGTTTCTCTACATCGGCGGCATATGGATGGCGATTACGATCGGCGCGGTGTTCACGGCGATCTATGCCTCGCGCATCGCCGAGGAGACCCGCAAACTCGCCGACGCTTTCGCCGCGACCGAGCTCGTCATGGCGCGCGAACAGCATCTTAGCCAGCTCGACGGTCTTGCCGCCGCGGCGGCGCATGAGCTGGGTACGCCGCTTGCGACCATCACCTTGGTCGTCAAGGAGCTGCAAAAGCAATTGCCGCCGCAGAGCCCTTTCGGCGAGGATGTCGGACTGATCGTCCAGGAAATCGGCCGCTGCCGCGCCATTCTCGCCAAGATCGCCTCGCTCGGCGACGAGTCGGGCGACATCCTGAGCGAGATGAGCCTCGGTGTATTGCTCGAAGAAGCGGTCGCGCCGCATCGCGATTTCGGCATCCAGATCGGCATCGCCAAAGAAGGGCTGGAGCCGGAACCAATCTGCCGGCGCAATCCTGGAATCATTTACGGCATCGGCAATCTCGTCGAGAACGCCATCGACTTCGCGCGCACCGAAGTAAAGATCACCGCCCGCTGGAACGCGACTTCCGTGGAAGTGGCGATCGCGGACGATGGGCCCGGCTTTTCTCCGGACGTGATCGGCCGTCTCGGCGAACCTTACGTCACCACTAGGAAGGACCGACGCGCCAAGTCGGAAGAAGACTTCGGCCTCGGCCTCGGATTATTCATCGCGAAAACCTTGCTGGAGCGCTCCGGCGCAGCCGTCATTCCGAGCAACATCGCCCCGCCGCAATCCGGGGCGCGCGTGACGATCCGCTGGCCGCGCGCCATATTCGAGCCCGGGCGCCGCGGCCGGGTCCTTGGAGACCCCGTGAAATCGGTGTTCACCAGCGGCTAGTTCGGTCGCGACGCCGGTAACCTCGCTCGGACTTGCCCCTATGCGGCGGCAAAAGGGGCATGATAAACTTGCCAGTTCTCGGCTTTCGTCCGTTCCGGCCAAACCCGGGGGCGGGGGCCGACGATTTGCCTTCCGCATCGAGACAATTTCGACCTAAGATGAAAAAGAGACGAAAGACCCGATAATGAAAACCGATCCCCCGGATACGGGCCAGGGAGCAAGGGTGGAGACTTTTCCGTCGCTCGGTGAGCTCGACACCGACAAGACCCTGTTGATCGTCGACGACGACAAACCGTTCCTGTCGCGGCTGGCGCGCGCCATGGAGGGACGCGGTTTCATCGTCACGGCAGTGCAGTCGGTTGCCGAAGGGATCGCGGCGATCGCTCACGAACCGCCGGCGTTCGCGGTGATCGATATGCGGCTTTCCGACGGCAACGGCCTCGATGTCATGTCCGAATTGAAGGCGAAACGCCCTGAGGCGCGCGCCATCATTCTTACCGGCTACGGCAACATCGTCACCGCGGTGACGGCGGTGAAGCTTGGCGCCTTCGATTACCTCGCCAAACCGGCCGACGCCGACGACATCTATGCTGCATTAATGGCAACCCGCCACGACAAGGCGGAGGTACCCGAAAATCCGATGTCGGCGGACCGAGTCCGCTGGGAGCATATCCAGCGCATCTACGAGCTTTGCGGCCGCAACGTCTCGGAGACGGCGCGCCGCCTCAACATGCATCGGCGGACTCTTCAGCGCATCCTCGCCAAACGGGCGCCACGCTAAATTCCCGCTCGCCGCTTGCGGGGAGCGGGAAGCCTACACCGGCCCGAAGCTCAGAATCTCAGGATCGCTCAATCCATGCAATCGGTGCGCGGCGGCATGCGCGAAGCGCATCAGCATGGCGCGCCGCGTCGCCGGAGCGAGGCGATGTTCCGGCGCTTGGCGTAGGATCGCGGCGCCGAACGCGTCGGCAACGATGAGGCCGGCGTCTTCCGGCATGATCGCGGCGGGCACGCCGTCGGGAATGGCGAAATAGAGCCGGTCGCAATGGGCGCGATAGTCCGGCCATTTGCCGTCGGCGCGGAAGTCGGCGATCGAGGATTTGATTTCGACGATCACCACCGTCGCGTCGCCGGCCAGCGCGACGATATCGGCCCGCCGGCCGCTCGCCAGCGGCAATTCCGTGAGCGTCGAGAATTGAAGATTGCGCAGCAGCCGGCGCGTGCCGCGGCAGATGGCGAGCGCCATGTCGGATTGGCGTCCGTCCTGCGGCAGCATCGCTTGGTTGAAGTTCGGCATCGCTTCGCTCAGGCCTTCGGCGACCCCATCCCGAGTTGTGCCTCGAGCGCGGCGACGCGTTTGGCCAGCCGGTCGTTTTCGTCGCGCGCCTTGATCGCCATGTCGCGCGTCGCTTCGAACTCTTCGCGCGTGACGAGGTCCATGTTGGCGAGCCAACGCTCGACCTGCGCCTTAAACACCGTCTCGGCCTCGCGGCGCACGCCATGCGCCATTTCCGCCGCGTCGCTCATCAGCCGCGAAAGATCGTCGAACATCGTGCCCTGGCTCTGCGGCATATGCTTCTCCTCACGAGGGTTCACCGGAATTGGCCATTATAGGCCAGCTCCTGCGGCCCTGTCGCGCCCTTTAGAGCGGCGGCGGTCGGCTGGCTTGACGCATCCGCCGCAGCATCGCATGACGCCTTCACGGACGCTTGCGGGACCGAAATGCTCCTCCTCCTTCCCTATCCGAAAATCGATCCGGTGCTGGTTTGGATCGGGCCGCTGCCGATCCGCTGGTACGCGCTCGCCTATATCGCCGGGCTGATCTTCGGCTGGGTCTACGTGCGCCATCTCGTCGGCAAGGAGACGCTATGGAACGGCCTGCCGCGTCCGAGCCAGGCCAGCATCGACGATCTCATTGTCTACGTCGCGTTCGGCATTATTCTCGGAGGACGGCTGGGATATGTGCTGTTCTACAATCCCGCCTATTATTTTGCCAATCCGGTTGAGATCGTCGCCGTTTGGAAAGGCGGCATGTCGTTTCACGGCGGCCTGATCGGCGCGGCGCTCGGCATTATTTTGTTTGCGCGGCAAGTCAAGGTGCCGATCTTGAGCGTCATGGATTTGGCCGCCGCCGCCGTGCCGATCGGGCTGTTGCTCGGACGGATCGCCAATTTCATCAAGCCAGAACTTTGGGGACGGCCGACGAACGTGCCTTGGGCGATGATCTTTCCGGGTTCGGATGGCGTGCCGCGCCACCCCAGTCAGCTTTACGAGGCGGGGCTCGAAGGCATTGCGCTGTTCATCGCACTCTATATCGCCATCCGGCTCGGTGCATTGCGCCGTCCGGGTCTTGCCACCGGCATCTTCGCAGTCGGCTATGGCGCGGCGCGGATTTTCTGCGAATTCTTCCGCGCGCCCGATCCGCAATTGGGCTTCCTGTTCGACGGGGTGACGATGGGAATGGTGCTTTCGGTACCGCTGATCGCCGTTGGTCTTGGATTGCTCGCCTTTGCGCTGGCGAGGAGCGCCGAATGACACCGCTCGGGCGGGAAATCGCCGCCATGATCGTCGAGGACGGCCCGATGAGCGTCGAACGCTTCATGACGCTCGCTGCCATGCATCCGGAGCACGGCTATTACCGCTCGCGACTGCCGATCGGCGCGCACGGAGATTTCGTGACGGCGCCAGAAATCCACCAAATGTTTGGGGAGTTGATCGGACTTTGGGCGGCGGAAGTCTGGCACGCCATGGGCGAGCCGAATCTCGTGCGGCTGGTCGAACTCGGCCCCGGACGCGGTACGCTGATGGCGGATTTCCTGCGCGCCGCGCGGGTCGCTCCGGTCTTCCGCGCCGCGCTCGACGTGCATCTCGTCGAGATGAGCGAACCGCTCGCCGAGGAACAACGCCGCACGCTGGCTGCCGCCGAACTGCCGATCATCTGGCACGAAACCGTCGAGTCGCTTCCGCAAGGTCCAACGATCGTCATCGCCAACGAATTCTTCGATGCTCTGCCGGTACGCCATTACATGCGGGTCGAGGCAGGCTGGTGCGAACGGCTCGTCGGTATCGACGGCGCCGGCGAATTCTGTTTTGGCCTCGCTCCGGCGCCGAAAGCGGAGTTTATCGCTCCTGTCGCCCCCGAGACGGCGCTGCCGCTCGGCACGATTGTCGAGCTCGGCCTCGTCGCGCAGCGCATGATGGGACGGCTTGCCGGCCATATCGCCGCCGAGGGCGGCGCGCTATTGGTCATCGATTACGGGCACGCACGTACCCGCCCGGGCGCCACGTTGCAAGCCGTGCGCGGGCATCGCCAGGCGGATCCGCTGCGCGATCCGGGCGAAGCGGATCTCACCGCGCACGTCGATTTCGCGGCTCTGGCGCGCGCCGCCGCAGCCGCCGGGGCATCGACCTACGGTCCGGTGACGCAAGGCACATTTCTCGCCCGTCTCGGCCTTTTTCAGCGCGCCGCCATCCTGAAGCGCACGGCGGACGCGGCGCAATGCGCGGCGATCGATCTCGCTTTGGCGCGCCTCGCATTGCCGGGTCCCGCCTCGGGGCCGGACGCCAGCATGGCGGAACTCTTCAAAGTGCTCGCCGTAACTTCACCCGACCTTGGGGCGCCGCCAGGATTTATGGGCGCGGCGACACAATGATCGAAGCCTTGACGAGTGAACGCCTCGCCGGGGTCGCGCACGGATTTTTCACGCGCCGCGGCGGCGTTTCCGAAGGCGTCTATCGATCGCTGAACGGCGGGATCGGCTCGAACGACGACCGCGACCGTGTCGCCGAGAATCGACGCCGCATGGCCGCGCATCTCGGGGTCAATCATCTGCTCATCGCCTATCAGGTCCATTCGGCCGACGCGCTCGTTGTCGACAAACCTTTCCCGGCGGACGCGCGACCGCGTTGCGACGGGCTTGTCACCAAGACGCGCGGCTTCGGACTCGGCGTCACCGGCGCCGATTGCGGCATCGTGCTTTTGGCCGATGCCGAGCGCCAAGTGATCGCCGCCGTGCACGCCGGTTGGAAAGGCGCACTCGGCGGCATTCTCGAAGCGACGCTTCTGCAGATGGAGAAACTCGGGGCACGGCGGCATGCCATCGCCGCCGCGCTCGGCCCGACCATCGGGCCGAAATCGTATGAAGTCGGCGAAGAATTTTTCGAACGCTTTGTCGGCGTGGCGAAGGACTACGCAGAATTCTTCATGCCGGCCGCGCGGGCCGGGCATTTCCACTTCGATTTGCCAGGCTTTATCGGGGTGCGTTTGGCGAAGGCAGGCATCGCGCATTTCGAAGATCTCGGAATCGACACCTATGCCGACGAGGCGCGCTGCTTCTCTTACCGACGTTCGGTACATCGCAGCGAGCCCGACTATGGCCGGCTCGTCGCAGCGATTGCGCTGGGTTGAGGCAAGCTGGAGCGTGGTGGGGTTCTTTGAAGGAAAAATTAAGCAACCCCTTTAGGAAGTCGCGCGTTGATCCGCGCATCTGGCGAGAACAATGCATCGCGGAATCGGATGAAAATTATTCCGTCAATCGCAATGGGGCTTTGCCTTGTTGCGCCGCTTGCCGTGAGCGCCGATAAGGCGCAGGCCGCTCGCTTCAGCGGCGGCCATGTCGGAGGATTCCACGGAGCCGGCCATTTTGGGGGATTTCGTAGCGGAGGCGCGCGTTTTGGCGGCCTGCATGTGGGCCACTTCGGCGGCGCCCGCTTCGCCCATTTCGGCGGGGGGCACGTTGGCGGCCGCGCAGCTTTCGGCAGTGCGGCGACCCTTGGGCATGGGGCGCGCGCCTTCCCCGGCCACAATGCATTCGCCGGCTGGCAGGCGTGGAGCGCATGGCATCGGGGCGGCTACGGATGGGACTACGGCTGGGCCGGCCCGGTATTCTGGCCGTATTTCTACGGCGACTGGCTCTCCTTCGCGCTCTGGCCCGACGCGTACTACGATCCCTTCTTCGGCTACGGGCCCGACGATCTTTTTGCTTCGATCTTTTGGCCCGATACGTATCCCTACGGATGGAGCGAGAACCCGTACGATATCTATGCCTATGCCGGCGCATCGCGACACCGTGGAGAACAAGCGCAGGCCGATCAGGCTTGCGCGGCGCTTGCTCCGGGGATTACCGATCTGCCGATCGACCGGATCGGACGGGCGATCAAGCCGAACGACACGCAGACCGCCATCCTCAGCGACCTAAAGGCGGCCTCCGCCAAGGCCGACGACATTCTGCGCAACTCGTGCCCGAGCCAGCCGCCGCTCACGCCCGTCAGCCGGCTCGAGGTAGCCGGGAAACGCATCGATGCCATGCTGCAGGCGGTGCAGATCCTGCGCGCGCCGCTGACGACGTTCGTCAATTCTCTCGACGATACGCAGCGGCAACGGTTCAATGCGATCGCGTTTGGCAGGCACGTTCGCCGGCGCGCTGCGCCCACCAACGCGCTCGGCGGCCTTTGCGCCGAGCAGGCGAAAGATTTCGCCAATCTGCCGATCTCCGATATCGAAGCGACCGTCAAGCCGACGGGCGAAGAACAGACCGCCACGTTTACGGCGCTGAAGAACGCTTCGGCCAAAGCGGCGAGCAGCATGCAATCGTCCTGCCCCACGACGATGCCGGCGACGCTGACCGACCGCTTCGACGTCATCACGAAACGCCTCGATGCCATGGATGGCGCGGTCAAGACGCTCGAGCCGCCGCTGCGCGATTTCTACGCTTCGCTCAACGACGAGCAGAAGGCGGAATTCAACGTCATGCCGCCGCCCGATCAAGCGCAAGCCCAATCGAAGTGAGGGCAACGCCGGGCCTGCGATTTAAGGTTAAGAGTCGGTTTATGCCCGGGGCGCGGCGGGCGGGAGTAAAAGTCCCGTTTCTTCGCGGAGTTTCCCATGCAGACGTCCGAACGGCGCGGACAGCGGAGGCGGCGGACCTTCCTCGGCGCGCGCTTCGATCTCAATCAAGGACAATCGAGCTTCGATTGCATCATCCGCAACGTCGGCGGACGCGGCGCCAAACTCGCGGTGTCGCAGCCCGCTTTTGTGCCGAACGAGTTCGTTCTCCACGTCCCGAAGACCCGGCAGATCCTGCGCGGCGAAGTGAGGTGGCGCAGCGCGCAAGGGTGCGGCGTCCAACTCTCGGCCGCAATCGGCTAGCGGATCTTCACCTTGTGACTGGCGACCGGGATCTGGGCGCGCACTTTATCGACGAGCTTGCGGTCGATTCGCGTCGAGACGATACCGACGCCGTCCGATGCCCGCGCCGTGACATGCCCCCACGGATCGACGATCAGCGAGTGCCCATAGGTTGAGCGCACCTCCGTGCCGATCTGATGCGTGCCGGTCTGCGCCGCCGCGCAGAAATATGCTTCGGTCTCGATGGCGCGCGCCCGGCAGAGCACTTCCCAGTGATCCTTGCCGGTAAGCAGGGTGAAGGCGGCGGGAAGGGCAATCATCTCGGCGCCGCGCTCCGCCAGCACCTGGAATAGATCCGGAAAGCGCAGGTCGTAGCAGATCGCGCAGCCAACTTTCAGTCCTTCACAATCGTAGGTGACCACACAATCGCCCGGCTTGAACGCGGCGCTCTCGTGGTATTGTGTTCCGTCGGGGACCGTGACGTCGAACATATGGATCTTGCGATAGCGGGCGATTTCGCCGCCGTCGCGACCGAACACGACGGTGGTGTTGCCGATGAGTTCCTGGCCGGGAATGCGCTCCAGGATCGAGCCGGCATGGATGAAGATACCATGCCGGCGGGCGAGATTTTGCATCGCGCCGTAGGCCGGCCCTTCGCCGAGGATTTCGGCGGCGGCCTGTTTATCGGCGCGCGTCCCGCCGAGGAAGTCGAAACATTCGGGCAGGCAAACCCAATCGGGGCGCTCGTCGGTGACGGCGCGCTCGATGAGTTCGACGGCCATGGCGACGTTCGCCGCCTTCGAATGGCGCGAATTCATCTGGATCAAGGAAATCTTCATGACGGCGCCGAATTGTCCGCGAGGTTTCGGTTCCTATGTAATGCGCCGCGGCACACTAGGGAAACGATGGCAATTCTCGCGGCAACTTGCCGGCGGGCAGGCGCTCAGGCGGCGTCCTGAAGGGCCTCTGTGAAAGAGCGTACATCGGCGGTCATATCGGCGGCGAGGTTGTCGAGGTCGCGGGCGAGATCGACCACCGATTCGACGCTCTCGCTGGTGGCGACGACCGCCTTCGCGACGCCTTCCACGAAGGTGGACATGGCTGTGGTCCCCGACGCGGCGGAGCGCACGTTGCGGGCGATTTCCTGGGTCGAGGCGCCTTGCTCCTGCACGGCGGCGGCGATGATTGCCGAAATCTGCTCGATTTCGCCGATTTTGGCCTGGATCGTATCGATCGCCGCGACCGAATTTTCGGTGGCCGCCTGGATGTCGGCGATCTGACCCGAGATGTCTTGCGTAGCGCGCGCCGTCTGGGTGGCGAGCGTCTTTACCTCTTGCGCGACGACCGCAAAGCCGCGCCCGGCCTCGCCGGCGCGCGCCGCCTCGATCGTGGCATTGAGCGCCAACAGATTGGTTTGCGCGGCAATTCTCGAAATTAGGCTGACGATGTCGCCGACCCGGCGCGCCGCTTCGGCAAGCCGCGCCATGCCGGCCGAGGTTTCGATGCTCCCCGACACCGCCTTTTTCACCACGGTTGTCGATTGGACCACCTGCCGGCTGATCTCTTCGATCGAGGCAAGCAATTCCTCGGAGGCGACGGCGACCGAGGAGACGTCGCCGGCGGCGTTGGAGGAGGCGATTTTGGCTTTGTTCGATCCCTCGGCCGCGTTGCGGGCGGCGGTGATCATGTCCTGCGAGGCGATCGCCATGCGCTTGGTCATCGCGCCGAGGCGTGCCACCGTAGCGGAGAGTTCCTGCGAAAACTTCTCGACCCTGGCGCGAACCGCGGCTTCGCGCACGAGGCGCGCCTCGCGGTCGTCGCGGGCGCGAATTTCGGCGACCAGCGCATTGTTGGTGCGCACCGCGTCGCGCAGGACGCAGAGCGCCCTGGCAATGGCGCCGATCTCGTCCTTGCGTTGCGTGCCGACGATCTCGATTTCGGTGTTGCCGGCGGCAAGCGAAGCCATTTGCTGGGCAAAGAGCTCGACCGGCCGGGCAATGGTGCGGTGGATGACGGGAATGGAAACTGCAAGAATGAGAAAACAGCCAAAACCGGTGCCGATCAGCAGATTGTAGGAAAGCGAGGCGGCCGCACTTTCCAATTCCATGGCGCGCTGGCGCGCTTCGGCGGGATTGGCGGCGGTCACGACGGAACGGGCGAGGTCGTGCAGCTCCAACGAGGCGACGTAGGCGACGATCCCCATGACGATGAGCAACCCCATGAAAAGGAGTTGTCTCAGCACCAAGCTTCGGCCAATGGATAGTGCGAGCATGGATTCGCCCTTCAATACAGGAATTGATGAAGCTTAAACCGGCGCTCTTCATGGGAAGTTAACGACGCGGAAATCGGCCGCAGCTGGTATGGATGGACGGTCGCGGGGATTCGTAAAGCTAGAGGTTGCGGTTACCGGTTAAGTCGCGCCAGGCGCGCAATAATTTGCGGCGCGCCGGCTCCAGACCCCGAGGCGCGGATATCGGCCGGTTGCCGAACGGCGGATGGGAGTTGCGAAATGTCGCTTGCCGTCGCGGTGCAAATGGATCCGATCGAGGGCATCAATTTTGCCGGGGACTCGACCTTCGCGCTGATGTTGGAGGCGGCGGCGCGCGGCCATCGTCTGCTCTATTACACGCCCGACAAACTGTCCTGGTTCGCTTCCGGGATCGTTGCCGAAGCGGCGCCGATCGAGGTGCGCGATAAGGCCGGCGATTATTTCCGCTTGGGCAAATTTGCGCGGCACGATCTTGCCGGGGTCGATGTCGTGCTGCTGCGCCAGGATCCGCCGTTCGATCTCGCCTATATCACTTCGACCTATCTGCTCGAGCGGCTGCCGGCCAATGTCCTCGTCGTCAACGATCCGGCGTCGGTGCGCAATGCGCCCGAAAAGCTTTTCGTGATGCAGTTTCCGCAGTTCATGCCGCCGACCTTGATTACCCGCAGCAAGGCGGCGATCGAAGCTTTCCTGGAAGAGCACGGCGAGATCGTCATGAAGCCGCTGCATGGGCACGGCGGCGCCGCGGTCTTCAAGCTGCACCGTAGCGACCCCAATTTCGGCTCGCTTTACGATCTCTTCGCAGCGACCTTCAAAGAGGCTTGGGTCGTGCAGCGTTTTCTGCCGCAGATTGCCAAAGGCGATAAGCGGATCATTCTCATCGATGGCGTCGCGGCCGGCGCCGTGAACCGCCTGCCGTCGGGCAACGACATTCGCGCCAACATGGTGCGCGGCGGGGCGCCGGTGGCCGCCGATTTGACCGAGCGGGAGCGGGAGATCTGCACGGCCATCGGTCCCGAGTTGAAACGCCGCGGGCTATGGCTGGTGGGAATTGATGTAATCGATGGTTATCTTACGGAAATCAATGTAACTTCACCCACTGGAATCCGGGCGGTCCGAAACGTCGGCGGTCCGGACCTCGCGGCGAAATTCTGGGATGGAATCGAACGCAAATTGGGCAACGCCTGAAATTTTCCAAGGGGGCGTCAAGGTAGGTTTTCGTCCGCCACGACCAGATGAAGGGCGGCGGCAGGTTAGCGAATCTTCGATGACGATGACGGAACTCGCGCCAATCCTGCAGACGTCGGCACGGAGCGCGCCGGCCTTGACCGCGGCGCAATTGTTCGATCGCGCCGAAATCTCCCGGGCGATCGCCGCTGCGCACGCCGCCGGCATGAGCCGCGACGAACTGCGCAAACATGCGGTCGATCTCATTCGCGGCGCCTTGCAAGAGGGCCGGGCGCGCGCCCGCGCCGCCTTCGAGGCGACGAGCGAGGGGCTTGCGTGCGCCGGCAATCTCGCCGTTATCGAAGACGAGCTCATCCACGTGCTCTACGATTTCGTCACTACCTATCTGCATCCGCCTCCGCAAGGCAAACCGTACCGGCTCGTCGTTGCCGCGGTCGGCGGCTATGGGCGCGCCACGCTCGCGCCGGGTTCCGACATCGATCTTCTCTTCCTTCTTGCCGACAAGGACGAACGCGGCGAGCGCGTCGTCGAAGCCATGCTCTATTTTCTCTGGGACCTGCGCCAGAAGGTCGGCCACTCGACGCGCTCGATCGCCGAATGCCTGCGCCAGGCGAAGAGCGACATGACGGTGCGGACGGCGCTGCTCGAAGCGCGGTTCGTTCTCGGCGACGGCGCGCTGTTTGAAGACATGCGGCGGCGCTTCGCGCAGAAAATCATGCATGGCAATCCGCGCGATTTCGTCGCCGCCAAGCTTGCCGAGCGGGACGCGCGCATCGCGCGCGCCGGCAGCTCGCGCTATCTCGTCGAACCGAACGTGAAGGAAAGCAAGGGCGGACTGCGCGATCTCAATACCTTGTTCTGGATCGCCAAGTACGTCTATCGCGTGCGCGAAGCGGCGGATCTGGTCGATGCCGGTCTCTTCACCAAGCGCGAATACCGGCTCTTCCGCCGTTGCGAGGAATTCCTCTGGCGGGTGCGCTGCCATTTGCATTTTTTGACCGGGCGCGCCGAGGAAGTGTTGAGCTTTGACGTGCAGCGCGCCGTCGCGGCTCGGCTCGGCTACGCGAGCCGCGGCGGACTCGCCGGCGTCGAGCGGTTCATGAAACATTATTTCCTGGTCGCCAAGGACGTCGGCGACCTGACGGCGGTTCTCTGCGCGGCGCTGGAAGAAAACCAGGCAAAACCCGCCGCCGTGCTCGACCGGTTTACCGCGCTGGTGCGGCCGCACTACCGCGATCTGCAGCGCGCCGGGTTCGGCATCGAGAAGGGCCGGATCACGGTCGCCGGACCGGACGTCTTCCGCCGCGACCCCGTCAATCTCATCCGCCTCTTCTGGATGGCCGATCGCAACGGCTTGGCCATCCATCCCGACACCAAGCGGCTGGTCATCGCGGCGCTGAAACTGATCGACGCCAAACTGCGCGCCGATCCGGAGGCCAACCGGCTCTTTCTCGATATTCTCACCTCGCGCAATTCACCCGAAGTCGTGCTGCGCCTGATGAACGAAGCGGGCGTGCTCGGCCGCTTCATCCCGGAATTTGGGCGCATCGTCGCTCTAATGCAGTTCAACATGTATCATCACTATACGGTTGACGAGCATCTCTTGCGGGCGATCGGCAATCTCGCCGAGCTCGAAGCGCAGCGGCATCGCGAGGATCATCCGCTGGCGAGCGTGATCATGTCGTCGATCGAAAAGCGCGCCGCGCTTTACGTCGCCATGTTCCTACACGACATCGCCAAGGGACGCACCGAGGATCATTCGCTCGCCGGCGTCGCCGTGGCGCGCAGTCTCTGTCCACGTCTCGGTCTATCGGTGGCCGAGACCGAAACCGTAGCCTGGCTCGTGGAAAACCATCTGATCATGTCGGACACCGCGCAGCGCCGCGATCTCGGTGACCGGCGCACGATCGAGACGTTCGCAGCGCACGTACAGACGCTGGAGCGGCTCAAAATGCTGCTCGTCCTCACGGTCTGCGACATCGAAGCGGTGGGACCGGGCGTCTGGAACGGCTGGAAAGGCGAACTGCTGCGCACGCTATATTGGGAGACCGAAGTCGTGCTCGCCGGCGGCCATTCGATGCGCGAGCGCAGCTGGCGGGTCGAACGCGCCAAGAAGGAATTGCGCGACAAGCTCGCCGGCTGGTCGAATCTCGATTTCGAAGCCTATGCGGCGCGTCATCAGCAGGCCTATTGGCTGCGCGTCGACCTGCCGCGCAAAATCCGCCACGCCAAGCTTCTCAACATGACGGAAATCGAGATGCCGGCGCCAGTGATGGACGTCCAGACAGATGCGTTCCGCGGCGTCACGGAGCTCACGGTGATCGCCCCGGACCATCCGCGCCTGTTGTCGATTGTCGCCGGCGCCTGCGCGGCTTCGGGCGCCAACATCGTCGACGCGCAAATCTACACGACCAACGACGGCCTGGCGCTCGACACGTTCTTCGTGTCGCGCGGCTTCGATCGCGACGAGGACGAGATGCGGCGCGGCGAGAGGATCGCGCTCGCCGTCGAGCGTACCTTGCGCGGCGAGATCCGGCTCAGCGAACTTGTCGCAGCCAGAGGCAATCCGACCCGCATCGTCACCTTCGATGTGCCGCCGGAAGTCTCGATCGACAACGAACTCTCCAACAAGTTTACGGTCATCGAGGTGTCCGGCCACGACCGGCCGGGCCTGCTCTATGCGATCACCACGATTCTGTCGGGCCTCAACCTCAACATCGGTTCCGCCCATATTGCGACGTTTGGGGAACGTGCCGCCGACGTCTTTTATGTAACCGATTTGACCGGCGCCAAAATCGACTCGGCGAGCCGCAAGGCGACAATCCGCCAGAAGCTGCTGACGGCGTTCGAGCCGCCCTCCCAGCCGCAGGCGTGTTGAGCCGGGCGCGTTGATCGACAGCTTGATTTTCGGCGGAGGCGACCTGATATGCTTTCTGGCCCGCCCCTGAACGGTTTGCGGGCTCTTTCCGAAAGTCCTTAGAAAACTGGTACTTACCCGCCGGTTCAAAGCAGCAGCGGATGTCCTTATGCCCGACGCCAAATTAACCGATAACGCCGAGCCCACGGCGGCGCCCGACACGCAGGCCGAACCTGAGACGAAAAACGCCGCGCCGAATCCGGAGCGCGACGCTGCCGAGCTTCGCGACAAACTGCTGCGTGCCCTCGCCGACACGGAGAACTTGCGGCGACGGACCGCAAAAGAGGTCGCCGACGCCAAGCTCTACGGCACCAGCGCCTTGGCGCGCGACATGTTGGGTTTTGCGGATAATTTGCACCGCGCCGTCGAAAACGTTCCGCGCGAACTGCGCGACAGTTCCGAAGCGGTGCGAACCCTGCTCGAAGGCGTCGAGTTGACGGAGCGCGATTTCCTGGCGCGGCTGGCGCGTCACAAGATCAAGAAGATCGAAGCGCTCGGCGCGAAGTTCGATCCGAATCTGCACGAATCGCTGTTCGAAGTTCCCGACGACAGCGTGCCGAACGGCACCGTCGTCAAGGTCGTCGAAGACGGATACACGATCGGCGACCGCGTTCTGCGCCCGGCCAAAGTGGGCGTATCGCGCAGCGCGGCGAAATCCGCGACCCGATAGAGAAACGGCGCGGTCCTTTCGGATCCGCGCCGCACGCGACGCTCTACGCTACGCCTGCTCCGCGAAGCGGAGCAATCCTCAATGCAGGGTCTTCAGCCACTCGTCGACCTTCTTCTGCGCGACGTCGCGGCCGATTCCGTAGCGCTCCTGCAGAACGCCTTCGAACTGATCGCGACGCCCGTTGATCTTCTCCAAGTCGCTGTCGCTGAGATCGCCCCATTTCTCGCGAATCCTGCCTTTGAACTGTTTCCAGTTCCCTTCGATGCGATCCCAATTCATGAGCTGCCTCCTTTTTTGATCTTGACCTGTGGCGACAGAACGCCGGCGGCAGGTTCGGGTTCCGCCTGCCGGGCGCCGTCGCCGCGGCAACGCTCACGTCCCGCCGCAGTTGATTTGCGGCAATTTTACGCTAAGAATTTTGGCTTGCGACCGGTTTACTCACATTGGTTGAGGCGAGCGCATGAGTTCTCTTGAAGCCGGCGGCATCGTCTCCGTTCCCGTCTTCGAC
The DNA here is from genome assembly GCA_030040215.1 of Methylovirgula sp. Taxonomy (GTDB): domain Bacteria; phylum Pseudomonadota; class Alphaproteobacteria; order Rhizobiales; family Beijerinckiaceae; genus Methylovirgula. Next base: position 5,068 of record JASHUD010000102.1, on the reverse strand, counting down.
GATGAAACGCTTGGGAACTCCGCCGCGCTATGGGATTTCTTGCCGGTCGGCATTCTGGTCTGCGATCGCAACGGCGTCATCGTCCGCCACAACAAAAGAGCCGCCGAGTTGTGGGGCCGCGCGCCGCAGCCCGACGAGACGATGCAACAATTCGGCAATGCGTACCGTAGTCTCGATGGCGACGGGCTCGCATCCGTCGCCGAAGTCATGCGAAGCGGCGTCCCGGTTGCCAACCGTGTCGTCTTCTCCGTGCACTCCGACGGATCGCCGGTTTCGATTCTGCTCAATTTGCATCCCTTGAAGGATGCGCTTGGCAACTGCGTCGGCGCGGTGGCCTGCATCCAGGACGCCAGCGGCCTCAATCGCTCCCCCAGCATGCTGGCGGAGAGCGAACGCCGCTCGCGCACCTGGCTCGAAGCGCTTCCGGTGGCCGTCTATGCCACGGACAGCGCGGGTCGCGTCACGTTCTACAACGAGGCGGCGGTCGAGCTGTGGGGGCGCCGCCCGGAAATCGGCAGGGCGATGTGGTGCGGTTCCTGGCAGCTCTATTGGGCGGACGGCAAGCCCATGCCGCACGACCAATGTCCCATGGCGGTGGCGCTCAAGGAACAACGCCCGGTCAGGGGCGCCAACGCGATGCTCGAGCGGCCGGACGGTACGCGCGTCAGGTTCCAGCCCTTTCCGGTTCCGCTTTGGGATGAGGCGGGCAACATGCTCGGCGCGCTCAATACGCTGATCGACATCACGGAATTCGGACAAGCCGAGGAACTCCGCCAGCGCCTCGCCGCGATCGTCGAGTTCTCGCAGGACGCGATCGTCGGCAAGGATCTAGACGGCATCATCACCAGCTGGAGTCACGGCGCGGAGCGACTCTTCGGCTACACTGACGAAGAAGCGATCGGCAAACCGGTGACGATCCTTATTCCTCACGACCACCTCGACGAGGAACCCGAGATTTTGAGTCGCATTCGTCGCGGCGAGCGCGTCGAGCATTACGAAACGGTGCGGCGCCGCAAGGACGGCAGCCTCATCGATGTTTTGCTGACCGTGTCTCCGATCCGCGATATGGAGGGCCGGGTCGTCGGTGCATTGAAGATCGCCCGCGGGATTACGCAGCGCCGCCAAGCCGAGGAGATTCGCCAGCGACTGGCCTCCATCGTCGAATCTTCGCAGGATGCGATCATCGGCAAAGATCTCGACGGCATCATCACCAGCTGGAATCATGGCGCCGAAGCGCTTTTCGGCTACACGGCCGAAGAAGCCGTCGGCAAGCCGGTGACGATGCTCATGCCGGCCGACCACATCAACGAAGAACTGGACATCTTAAAACGCATCCGCCGCGGCGAGCGGATCGACCATTACGAAACGATTCGGCGTTGCAAAGACGGCCGGCTGGTGGACATTTCGCTTGCCATATCGCCGATCAAGGACGCGACCGGCCGCGTTGTCGGCGCCGCGAAAATCGCCCGCGACATCACCGAGCGGCGGCGCACGGAAGAGCAGCGGCAATTGCTGCTGCGCGAGATGAACCATCGCGTCAAGAATTTGTTCTCGCTTGCCGGAGGCGTGGTGACCCTCAGTGCGCGCTCGGCCAAGACGCCGACGGATCTTGCCGCCGCGGTGCGCGAAAGGCTCGCCGCGCTTGCCCGCGCCCACGACCTGACGCTGCCCGATCTCAGCGCCGGCACGCTAAAGCCGGAAACGGCGGCAAGCCTTCGCAGCCTGATCGAAACGATCGTTTCGCCGTTCGAAGATGTCGAAGCCCGCGACCGCCGCGTCTCGATCGATGGACCGGAAGTCGCAATCGGCATCAACGCCATGACCGGCGTGGCGCTGCTCATCCACGAGTTCGCTACGAATGCCGCCAAGTACGGGGCTTTTTCGACCGCCGACGGCCGCGTCAGGATCGATTGGTCGATCGTGCGTAGCATGCTTCTCCTGCAATGGGAGGAAGAAGGCGGTCCGCCGCTCGAACCGCCGAGTGAGGAAGCGGCGGGGTTTGGAACGCTGCTCGCACGCCGCATCGTCGGCGGGCAGCTCGGCGGGCGCATTTCCTATAGCTGGAATCGGGATGGAGCCGGCATCAGCCTTTCGCTGCCGCTCGCTTCCCTCTCGGACTAGCGTTTGACGCGTGCGGAAGGCCGAGCGCAATGGCTCCCGCAACGCTCGTGCCCTTGCGAACTTCGCCGTTGGAACCGCTAGCCTGCCATGACGTTGAGTTGAGCTTAACGTTAGGAGGATGTCATGGGCTTTGGCCGCGGGCTGCTGCTTTGGCTAATCGGCGTTCCGATTCCGATCATTATTTTGATCGCGTTGTTTTGGCATCATTGAGCGGCGATGCGGAGGATTCTACGCATCGATTGCGGCGCGCGGCGGCATCGTCACGCGCCGCAAGGTCAGATTGATCCGCCTGTCCGCGAGCAGGTTCGAAGATCCAGGAAGGATGCGGGCGACGCCGTGATAAGCGAGCCGCGCCGCGCCGCCGAGGACGATTGCATCGCCGGAAGCAAGTTCGAGACTTTGCGTCTTGCCGCCCCGCGTTGCCGCGCCAAAACGGAAAATGCATGTTGAGCCGAGCGACAGAGAAACGACCGGCGCGGCGAAATCTTCTTCGTCGCGATCCTGGTGAAGGCCCATGCGCGCGGCAAGACCGTAGACGTTGACGAGACAGGCTTCGGGCGGGTGCGGATAACGGCCGAGTTCGTTCCAGGCTTGCAGCGCCAGCGGCGGGATTGGCGGCCACGGCCTGCCGGTCGCGGGATGGGCCGGCTGATAACGATAGCCCCGCTGGTCCGAGACCCAGCCGAGCGTCCCGCAATTCGTCATTTTCACGGAAAAAGGCTTGCCCGTCCTCGGCATGCGCGGCTGAAACAACGGCGCCGCGGCGATCGCCGCCTCGATGAGGCCGAGCAGCGCGCGCTGTTCGGCCTCGTCGAGATAGAATGGCACATGTATGAGGCCGTTGTCGTAGCGGCGCGGCTCTCTGCGCGGATCCTCTAGGATTTCAAGACCTCCTTTTCTTCGACGGTCGAATCTTCACGGAGCCGATAGAGAAGCACTGTGCCGGTGGCGAGTTCTGTCTCCGCGACGCCTTGCGGCGTCAGTTGATCGAGGACGATGAGCAAAGCGCGCAGCGAATTGCCGTGCGCGACGATGAGAATGCGTTCGCCGCGCAGCAGGCGCGGCAGGATCTCCTCGCAATAGAAGGGCAGCGCTCGCGCGACCGTGTCCTTCAGGCTTTCGCCGTTCGGCGGACGCACATCGTAGGAGCGCCGCCAGAGCCTGACCTGCGCGTCGCCCCATTTGCGCCGCGCCTCATCCTTATTGAGGCCGGTGAGCTCGCCATAGTCGCGCTCGTTCAACGCGTCACTGCCGAGCGCCGGAATATCCGCCTGGCCGATTTCGGCGAGGATGATCTTGAGCGTGTTCCTGGCGCGCGCCAGATTGGAAGAATAGCCGCGGTCGAACGAAATTCCCTTGGCTTTCAGCACCCGGCCGGCGGCGCGCGCTTCCTCGACGCCGAGCTCGGTGAGATCGGGATCCTTCCAGCCGGTGAACAGGTTTTTGAGATTCCATTCGCTCTGCCCGTGGCGCACGAGGACGAGAAGGCGTTGCATGGCTCATCCTTGCTGTGCGACGGAAGAGGCAAGTACGTCGGCCATCGAATAAAGGCCGGGCTTCTTGCCGCGGCCCCACAGCGCCGCATGTAGGGCGCCGCGCGCGAAGATTCCACGATCCTCGGCCTTATGGGCAAGTTCGAGCCGCTCGCCGGGGCCGGCGAAAATCACCGTGTGCTCGCCGACCACCGTGCCGCCGCGCAGCGAGGCGAAGCCGATGGCGCCGCTCTTACGCGGCCCCTTATGCGCGTCGTCGCCGCGCACCGCGTCGAGCGCCACGCCGCGCCCGCGCGCCGCGGCTTCGGCGAGCAGCAAGGCGGTGCCGGACGGAGCGTCGACCTTTAAGCGGTGATGCGCTTCGAGGATTTCGATGTCGTAGTCTGGCCCGAGCGCGCGCGCCGCCTGTTCGACGAGCGAAGCGAGCAGATTGACGCCCAGACTCATGTTGCCGGATTTCACGATCACGGCGTGATGCGCGGCCGCGACAAGCGCGCCAAGATCCTCGGCGGAAAAGCCGGTGGTGCCGATCACATGCACGATACGCGCCTGCGCGGCCAGGGCCGCCAGTTCGAGACTGGCGCGCGGCGTCGTGAAATCGAGGATCCCGTCCGCCGCCACGACGGCGCTCAATGCATCGCTGCCGATGGCGACGCCGAGCGTGCCGCGGCCGGCGAGCGTGCCTGCATCCTGGCCGATCGCGGCGCTCTGCGGCGCTTCCAGCGCGCCGACGAGCGTTACGCCTTCGCTGGCGGCGATCAGCGCAATGAGCGCGCGGCCCATGCGGCCGGCGGCTCCGGCCACGATGAGCCGCATATCGCCCATGATTGTCTCCGAAGTCCAAGGAGCTAGGCTTGTGTCTATAAGGCCCGGCGCTCCGCTTGAAAAGTTGCGGCTGTCATCGCCGGGTCACACGCCTGGGCTAGCGTTTTGTTGACCAGGGTGGCGCGATCGGCTGCAAGCCGGGCATGCGGACCGGATGGACGTTCGCTGCGGCGTTATCCCTTGGTCACGCGTGCGTTTTGTCTGCGGCGCGACATCCAATGCCCCCCATGCGATGCCGGCGCAGGTGCGTTCTTCCGCCCGCTGCTCCCCTCCTGCGGAAATGCTGGGTTTTCGCGGGATCGGAGTAGGCGTTACCCCCGCGCCGCGGCGATCTCGTTCTGGATCGCCTCGGCTGCGCCGCGCGGGTCGGCGGCTTCGAGGATCGGCCGCCCGACCACGAGATAATCCGCGCCGGCTTGGATTGCCGCCGCTGGCGTTGCAACCCGCTTCTGGTCGCCGACGTCGCCACCCGCGGGGCGGATTCCCGGGGCGACCAGGATCATCTCTTTACCCACCGCGCGGCGCAACTCGGCCATTTCCTGCGCCGAGGCGACCAATCCGTCGATGCCGATCGCCTTGGCCTGCGCGGCGCGACGCAGGACGAGATCGCGCACGCCGAGCCGATAGCC
>JASHUD010000101.1 GCA_030040215.1 Methylovirgula sp. | reverse complement strand
CCGCGATCTCGCCGAGCCCGTGGATGAACCGCGGGGGAGCCGGCATAAGGGGGGCATGCGGGGCATTCATCGAATTCGGTCATACCGCAATGCAAAATCATTGCAAGGCTTTGGAGCTAGAACACTTTGTCCCATCAGTATTGCTCTTTCTTAGCGGTCTCCTTGTGCTGTAGCCGCTTGCGGTATTCGTCGCGCTTGGCATGGATCGAGGCGATCACGTAGCCCATCGGAATGCCGAGGTCGACGAGCACGGCCTCGGAAAGTTGCAGACTCGCCTCCACCGTCTCCGGCACCGCGTCGGTGACACCGAGTTCGTAGAGCAGCTTGGCATGTTCCGCGTCGCGGGCACGGGCGACGATGATCAGGTTCGGGTTGAGGCCGCGCGCCGCGGCGACGATTTCTTCCGACGCCTCGGGAGCATCGATCGTCACGACAAGCGCGCGTGCCTTGCCGATTCCGCTGCGCTCGAGAAATTCGCCGCGCGCCGCGTTGCCCCAGAAGATTTCGACGCCTTGGCGACGGAAGCGCCGCACCAGCGCGGCATTCGTCTCCACGACCAGAAAGCCGATGCGATGCGCGGTGAGCATCTCCCCGACCAGTTGGCCGACCCGGCCGTAGCCGACGACGATGGCCTTGCTAGCTCCTGCATCTTCTTCCGGCAGCCGGGCAAGCTCGGCGTCGGGTGCAGGCCGCGGCAGGCGGCTCGCCACGGCGCCGAAGATCGGAATGGCAAACATCGACAGCGTCACGCCGACCATGGCGTCGGCGCCGATGGCTGCGGGCATCGCTTTGTCGGCGATCGCTGCGGCGATCATGACGAACGCAAATTCGCCGCCCGGTCCCAGCATGAGCGCCGCTTCGCTTGCAACGGCATTGCCGAGCCGTAAGCCGCGCGCCGCGGCATAGGTGATTGTGCCTTTGACGAGGATCATCGCGGCGGCGAGCCCGAGCGTGCGAAGCGGGGCGGAGAAAATGAGTTCGAGATCGAGGTTTGCGCCGACCGAGACAAAGAACAGGCCGAGCAAAAGGCCGCGGAAAGGATCGATGGTCACCTCGATCTGCCGGCGATATTCCGTCTCGGCGAGCAGCAATCCGGCAACCAGTGCGCCAAGCCCCATCGAAAGCCCGCTCGTCGCCGAAACAACGCCAGTGCCGATCACCACGAGCAGGCAAGCGGCAATGAAGAATTCCGGCGAGCCCGCCGCGGCGACGAGATGGAACAAAGGCCGCAGTACAAGCCGGCCGGCGAGCACGACGAGGCCGATGCCCAGCAAGGCCGGCAGGAGTTTGTAGACGAGCAGCGCGCCGACCCCGCCATGCAGCGAACCGAACGCCGCGACAAGAAACAGCAGCGGCGCGACCATCAGATCCTGAAACAAAAGGACGGAGAAGATCGTCCGCCCCGCCGGTGCCGCGAGCCGCTTGCGGTCGGCGAGCACCGGGATGACGATCGCCGTGGAGGAGAGCGCCAAGGAAAATCCGAGAATGACGGCGACGGCCGGAGTTTGTTTGAGCGTCAGCGCGAGGCTGGCGAGCGCTGCGGCGTTTGCGAAGACGTGCACCGCGCCGAAGCCGAAGACGAGCCCGCGCAGGCGTACCAGCCGCTCCCAGCTCAACTCCAGGCCGATCATGAACAGCAGAAAGACGACGCCGAATTCGGCGAGCGGCGCGAGCTCCGCCAGGTTGCCAAAGGTCACATACGAAACCGCCGACGTGAGCCAAGCGGGCGTCCAGGAAGGCGCCGATGCGCCTTGCGCAAACCGCCCTAATCCGAACGGACCGAGGCAAAAGCCCGCCGCGAGAAAACCGAGAATCGGGCTGAGCTTCAGACGGCGAAAGAGCGGCGCCACGACCCCGGCCGTGGCGAGAAACAGCAGCACGCTCTTGTAATGCTCGTAGTGCTCGCTCGTCGTCCCCTCCCGCCGATGATCCCCGTGCAAGCTTGGCGATTTTCGCATCGAGAGCAATGATTCTTATGCTCCGAGCCATGCGCCCGCGCGCCCCTTCCCTCCGGCGGCTAAATCCGTCATCCTAACGACATGCCGGAACCGATCTCCAACACGCCCGAGTTCACGGTCAGCGAGCTTGCCGGCGCCCTGAAGCGGACGATCGAAGAAACGTTCGGCCTGGTGCGGCTGCGCGGCGAGATCTCCAACTATCGCGGCCCGCATTCGTCGGGCCACGCCTATTTCTGCCTGAAGGATGAGAACGCCCGCATCGACGCGGTGATCTGGAAGGGCACCTTCCTGCGCCTCAAGATCAAGCCCGAAGAAGGGCTCGAAGTGATTGCCACGGGAAAGGTGACGACGTTTGCCGGCAAGTCGGCCTATCAGATCGTCGTCGAGTCGTTGGAGCCGGCCGGGGTCGGCGCTCTGATGGCGCTCCTCGAAGAGCGCCGTCGCAAGCTCGCCGCGGAAGGGCTTTTCGATGAAGGGCGCAAACGGCCGTTGCCGTTCCTGCCGGGCGTGATCGGCGTCGTCACTTCGCCGACCGGCGCGGTGATCCGTGACATCCTGCACCGCATCGGCGAGCGTTTCCCGCGTTACGTTCTGGTCTGGCCGGTGCGCGTACAAGGCGAGACTTGCGCGCCGGAAGTCGCCGCCGCGATCGACGGTTTCAACGCGCTCCCCGCGCGCGGCTCACCGCGCCGGCCCGACGTCATCATCGTGGCGCGCGGCGGCGGTTCGCTCGAAGATCTGTGGGGCTTCAACGACGAACTCGTGGCGCGCGCCGCCGCGGCGAGCCAAATCCCGCTCATTTCGGCCATCGGCCACGAGACGGATTGGACGCTGATCGACTTCGCCGCGGATTTGCGCGCCCCGACGCCGACCGGCGCGGCCGAGAAGGCCGTACCGGTAAAAATCGAACTCGCCGCGCTCCTCGCCGACTTTGCGCGCCGGAATGCCGCGGCGGCGCTTCGCTTCGTGGTCCAGCGCCGCGCCGAATGGCGCTCGCTGGCGCGCGCTCTGCCGCGCTCCGACGCAATCATCGCGGATCCGCGGCAAAGATACGACCGCGCTGCGGCGCAGCTTGCGAATTTGCTCGGCGCGGCGTTCGACCGGCGGCGCATCGCCGCCGCGCGGTTCGCGCATCGTCTCGCCAACCAATCGCCGCGAGCGAAAATGGCGCGCGCCGCGCAGAAGTTGGAATCGCTCGATCTTCGCTTGCGTCACTGCCGCGCGGTGGCGAGCGACCGGCGGCGGCAGGAGATCTTGCACGCGGGCCGCAGATTGCGCGGCGCGCTCGCCGCCCGCACGCGGCTGGAGACCGAGCGCATCTCCGCCTGCCGGCAGACGATCGCGGCGCTCCGGCGGCGCATGCTGAACCTGATAGAGGCCGGACTCGAACGCCGCCGCGCGGCGCTGACGGCAAGAGAGAAGCTCATCGAGTCGCTCGGCTATCGGCAGGTTCTGGCGCGCGGCTTCGCGTTGGTGCGCGATGCCGAAAACCGGCCGTTGCGCCGCGCCAGCGAGGTTGCTGCGGGGGCGCGGCTCGATATCGAATTTGCCGACGGCCACCGGGGCGCGGTCGCCCAGCCCTCGCAAGCGGCGAAATCGGCCGACATCAAAAAGAAGAGCACGCAAGGCTCGCTGTTTTGACGCTGCTCGCCGTTTTCGCCGATATTCATGCTAACCGCGAGGCTTTCGACGCCTGTCTCGCGGCGGCGCGCGCGCAAGGTGCCGAGCGTTTCATCTTGTTGGGTGATCTCGTCGGCTACGGCGCCGATCCCGTTTATGTCGTCGAGCGCGCGGCGGAGTTGCGCAGCGAAGGCGCCATCGTCGTCCAAGGCAACCACGACGCGGCAATCGGCGCGCCCAGCGATGCGATGAACGCGCATGCGCGGGCGGCGATCGCCTGGACGCGGGCGCAATTGGGCGACGCGCACAAGGATTTTCTGAGAAGCCTGCCCCTGACAGCGGAACTGAACGACACGCTTCTGGTGCATGCGGAAGCCGCGCACCCGGAACATTGGATCTATATCGACCATCCGCTCGAGGCCGAACGCTCGCTGCGCGCGACGCAGAAGCGGGTTACGATCTGCGGGCACGTACATTGCCCGCAGCTTTATCATCAAGCAACGCGGAGCTTGCCGGGGCTGCGCATTCCGGCTGCCGGAGAGGCAGTCCGCCTTGCGCCGGAGCATAAATGGCTCGCGGTTCTGGGATCCGTCGGCCAGCCGCGCGATCAAATCGCCGCCGCCGCCTATGCCCTCTACGACGCGGAGCGGGCCTTGCTGACGTTCCAGCGCGTTCCCTACGATATTGGGGCCGCGGCGCAAAAGATCCGGGCGGCAGGCCTGCCGGATATCCTTGCGGCTCGGCTTTCGATCGGCCGCTGACGTCCAACAATCTTTTGCGAGCGACGCCGCCGGACGGAATGTCCTGTGGCAAATTGCCCGGGGCTACGCTATCTTCTCTGTCTCACCGCATGAAATTGCCATGAACCGCTACGAACGCCGTCCTTTATCCGCCGGAGAGGCCGAACTCGAATATCTCGACGGGGAGATCCGCATTCTGCGGCCCGGCACATTTGTGCGCTGCGCGGCAACCGGCGTGCCGATTCCGATCGAAGATCTGCGCTATTGGAACGTCGATTTGCAGGAGGCCTACGCCAACCACGAGGCCAAGCTGCAGCGCATGGGCGTCAAGCTCGGCAAATAGGACGCCAAAATTCGGGCGGCGGCCCATTTGCAACGCGGCCGATCCGCGTGGCGTCTTAGATCTCCCAGCCCGGCGTCTCGACCATCAATTGCGCGATATGCGGCTCGATGGCCGCCATGATGGCGGCGGATGCGCCACCGAGCCGGTTGACGGTCTCGGCGGCGGCACGCGCCATTTTGCGCAACTTGTCGGGATCCTTCAGGAGCAGCGCGATGACGCGGGCGAGCGTATCGGCATCGGCGATCGTCGCGGCGCCGCGCGCCTCGTCCAAGGCCCGGTAGATCTCGGCGAAATTCCCGACATACGGCCCGTGGAGGACGGCGGCGCCGAGCTTGGCAGCTTCGATGGGATTCTGGCCGCCTCCCGGCGAGATTAGCGATCTGCCGAGGAAAACAATGCCGGCGAGCCGATAGAACAGGCCCATCTCGCCCGTCGTATCGGCGACGTAGATGGCCGGCAGAGGCGCATCCTGAGGCTCATGCGAACGCTGCAAAGCCGTTAGTCCTCGCGCCCGCGCAAGCGCAGCGACCTCGTCGCCACGCCGGGCACGGCGCGGGACAATGATCGTCAAAAGCTCCGGGTAGCGCTGCGCCAACAGCCGATGCACCGCCGCCACAATCTCTTCCTCGCCCGGCTGGGTCGAAGCGGCGAGCCAGACCGGACGCGAACCGATACGGGCGGTGAGCGAAGCGAACGCCTTGCGATCGGCGGACGGCGCCATGACATCGAATTTGAGATTGCCGACAACTTTAACGTGCCGGACGCCGAGTTTGGAAAAACGCTCGGCATCGGCCTCGCTCTGCGCAAGACAGAGGTCGACGCCCTCGAGTACGGATTCCACGAAATAAGGAATCCAGCCCCAAGGCCGAAACGAGCCTTGCGAGACCCGCGCGTTGACGAGGATCAGAGGAATTTTGCGGCGTTTAATTTCGAGAAAAAGATTGGGCCAGATTTCGGACTCGGCAATGAGCGCGAGGTCCGGCCTCCAATGGTCGATAAAGCGAGCCAAAAATTGCGGCACGTCGAACGGCAGATATTGGTGGAGCGAGCCTGCCGGCAATCGCGGCGAAATCACCGCGGCGGCGCTCGTCGTTCCGGTCGAAAGCAGGATGTTGAAGCCGCGCGCCGCGAGCTTTTCGATGAGCGGCAGCAGCGCCAGACTTTCCCCGATGCCCGCTCCGTGCAGCCAAGCGAGCGGCCCTTCGGGACGCTCCAAGCTCGGCCGGCCAAACCTTTCGCCGCTGCGGTCGAATTGCTCCTGCCGCCATTTGCGCCGGAAATAGAACATGATCGGGCTCAACGGCGCAAACGAAGCGCTGAGCGCCTGATAAATCGGCAAAATAGGAAGTGCTTTGACGAATGAAGCCATGTTTAGCGGGGGGACCGCTCCCCGAACTACTCGGCAAGCGCTCTAATTTCTCCAGTCGAAATCGCCCTCGTCAAGAAATCGTCCTCGTCAAGAAGGGACCGACCAGATCGCTGCAAATCGAAAGTGGTTGTCTCGCGCCTCATCAAGCGCACAGCTTCGGTAAGAATGCCCGGTATTGCGGGCGAAAGCGACAGTTTAATGGCTAAAGACCCGCGCATCAGCGGGAAAAAACGCAGTGACTGCGGGTTACTCGCCCGTCTCGGAGGGATCGAGAAGCCGGTGAAGGTGAGCCACGAAGTAACGCATATGGGCATTGTCCACGGTGGCCAATGCCTTTGCCTTCCAAGCCTGATGGGCCGACTCGTAGTCGGGAAATACGCCGACAATGTCGATGTTATCGAGATCGCGGAATTCGGTTCCTTCAAGATCGACGAGTTCGCCGCCAAATACGAGATGAAGAAGCTGTTTGCGACCATCGTTCTGCATGCGGGCGACTCGGGATTTGCTGTCGGCTTGACGCGCCGGCCGGCCACGAAACGGCTCCTTCGCGAGCCGAAAAGAGCGTCCAGGACGCGTGCTTTGCAAGATGCTCTAGCAAAAATTGGGCAAAAGAACCAAGCTATCGTGCCCTCGCCTGTCCAGTCGCGGCGCCAATTTCGGCCAAGATCGGCACGGAGCCCGCGGCGAGTTCGTCGTGCTGCGTAGCGACGCGATTATAAAGGATTTGGCGGCCGTCGAAACCGGCGAGCCGACCGCCGGCTTCTTCGACGATCAGGTCGGCCGCGGCAATGTCCCAATCGTAGGAATTGGCCGAAACGAGGCAAGCGTCGAGCGCTCCGGCCGCGACCTTGGTGATGCGCAGCGCAAGCGAAGGTATTTTCGGCAGCAGTTCGAATTCGAGTCCCGCCCGGCGCAATTGCTGGGCGATGGCGAGCGGACCGGCGACCCGCGCATGGGCGTCCAATCGGTTGCGGTTGCCGACCCGAATTTCGCGTCCGTTGCGCCGCGCGCCGGCGTTCTTGACCGCGACATAGGTTTCGCCAAGCGCCGGCGCATGGACGACGCCGATCACCGGGCGCTGCTTGTAGATGACGCCGATGGCGACCGCCCAGCCGAGATCGCCGGCGACGAAACTGCGCGTGCCGTCGATCGGATCGACAATCAGCAGAAGGTCGCGGTCGAGCCGCTCCGGCGAATCTTCCGATTCCTCGGAAAGCCAGCCGGCATCCGGCAGCATCTTGCGCAGCTTGTGTTCGAGATAGCGATTGGCCGCGCGGTCCGCCTCGGTGACCGGCGAGCCGCCCGCCTTTCGGGTAATCGCCGCCTTGGTCTTCTCGCCCGCGCGGAAGAAATTGAGCGCCAATTGCCCGGCCGCGCGCGTCGCATCGATGAGCGCGATTACCACGTCGTCTTCGTGCGAAAGCCGCTCCCAATCGAGATCGCGCCAACCGGCTGCAACCGCGTGGCCGGCCTCGATGGGTTCCTTCAAAAGCGGCGTGCTCATGCCGGATCGATCTCCGATTCGAGGAACTGGGATTGTACGGCATTTCCGGCAAACGTTCGGCCGAAATGCGCAAATTCGGGCGCGTTCGGACGAAGCGCCGACATCGCCTCTCCCAAGCTGTTTTGGAAGGCGGTCGGTGTGGAAGTTCGCGTCAGGCGGACTCCACCTCAATGTTCCGACCGCTCCTCCAACATACGCGCGCGAGGTCAGGTTTTCCAGAACGTTAACGCAAATCCCGCGCCGCGCCCGCGACGACGGCGGTCGCAGGTGCCTTCCTTCGGTTTTCCTAAAATTGTCGGCTTCGGATTGGCGATTGGGCAGGCATCGCGACAGAAATCCATTCCAAGTCAAGCGCTTCCTATGTTGAAAAGCAGCCAAAACGTGCGCCAAGTTGGGCAAAGCCGCGCACCGCGCACGGCCATCGAGAGCGGATCATGCTCGACTGCGACGTTACGGCCTATCGTCTACCCGATCTGCGCGCCGACGGCGGCGTCCGGATGGTCCGGCTCACGCCGCACGGCGTGCGGATTGACCGAACCGTCTGCGGCATCAAGATGCGCGTCTGCGTGGCGATCGAAGCCTATCGAGCGGTCTTCCTGACGCGCCGAGACCGGCGTTTCTGCCGCCTGACTCTCGCCCACGACGATCCCGATCTATCGGTACGCCTCGAAGAAGCGAATGCCGAGGATCTTTGGCAGGACTGGATCCGTCTCTTGCCGGCGTTGGCCGGGATTGTACGTGCCGCGCCGGCGCCGCGGCGGCGGAGCATGACGTTGGCCAAGCGGCGGCCGCGCATTCTGCTGCGCCGCCGGCCCGGACGGCCCTCTACGCCCGCCAAGATCCTTCGTTGGGCGCGCGAGCTCATTTCCTGGGAATAGCTAAAGCCGCCAATATTCGCGATGCGCGTACATCAATGCCTCGGCCTTGGGAGCGATCTCGATTGCTTCCACCGCGCCGATCATCATGAGATGCGTGCCCACGGGTTTGGCTTCGACGAGGCGGCAATCGAAGGCGACAAGCGCCGAGGCGAGCACCGGCGCGCCGGTCGAAAGTGCCGTCCACAACGTTCCCGCAAACCGTTCCTCGGGCTTGAGGCCGGTACGGCCCGCAAAAATATCGGAGAGACGCTGGTCGGCGCGGGCCAGCGTGTTGATGCAGAACACGCCGTTCTCGATGACCTTCGCGGCGCTGCGTGAATTCTTGTTGATGCAGAACAGCATCATCGGCGGCTCGAGCGTTATCGAAGTCACCGCGCTCGCGGTCACTCCGGCAAGCCCCGCCGCGCCGTCCGTGGTCACGATGTGAACCGCCGCGCCGACGCGGCTCATCGCTTCGCGAAATCGCGCCGGTTCGACGGGCAGCGTTGCCGTTTGCGTGATTTTTTCGGCCAAGCGACCTCCAGAGCGCCCGATCTCGTTGAGGAAACGGGCATTTATTGCTCCATAGATAGCAAAGCGGAGGCGATAAACAAAGACCAATGCCCGGTTTCCTCTTTTGCTTTCGGCGCGGCCGTTCAGTATTGGATCGGGCCGCGGCCGAAGGACCGAAGATGAAGCATTGTCTGTCGATACTGCTGCTCCTGCTCGCTTCCCCGGCGGCCGCGCAGGCAAGGATCGGCCTCGGCGCACCGCTCACCGGTCCCGACGCCGCGTTCGGTGCCGAGCTTCGCAACGGCGTTGAGCAGGCCGTGCTCGACATCAATGCCAAAGGCGGCATTCTCGGTCAGCATCTCGTTCTCAACATCGGCGACGACGGCAGCGATCCGAAGAAGGGCGTCGCGGTCGCCAGGAATTTCGTCGCGCAAAAAATGCGTTTTGTCGTCGGCCACTTCAATTCGACCGTTACCCTGCCCGCTTCGCAGATTTATTCCGATCACGGCGTCCTCGACATTACGCCGGCTTCGGTCAATCCGCAGGTGACGGAACGCGGTCTCGATTTGGTCTTTCGCACCTGCGGCAGCGACGACCAGCAAGCGAGTGTCGCGGCAAAATATCTGGCGGCACAAGGCGCCAAGAAGATCGCCATCCTTCACGACAGGACTACCTACGGAAAAGACCTTGCCGACAAGACGCGCAAGGCGCTCCTCGATCTCGGCATCAAGGACGTGCTCTACGACGGAGTCGATAAAGACCAGAAGGATTACTCGGCGATCGTCGCGCGGATCAGAGCGTCGGGTGCCGATTTCCTGTATTGGGGCGGCGACGCAGCCGATGCCGGTCTCATCGTCCGGCAAATGCGCGCGCAGGGAATGCATACGGTGCTCTTCGGCACCGACGGCATTGCCTCGGATGATTTCGCAGCGGCCGGGGGAGATGCGGTCGAAGGAACGCTCCTGACGCTGCCGCCCGATCCGCGCCGGCGGCAGGAAGCCGCGCAGGCCGTGCAGCGATTCGAAGCGCGCGGCATCGATCCCGAAACCTACACGCTTTACGCCTACGCCGCGGTCGAGGTGATCGAAGGCGCCGCCGAAGCGGCCGGCTCGCTCGATCCCGCCGCGATGGCGAAAGTCATCCATTCCGGTGCGCCGTTCAAGACGGTGCTTGGCACCCTTTCCTACGATTCCAAGGGCGATCGCATCGAACCCGATTACGTCGTCTTCGTTTGGAAGAAAGGCGTCGACGGAAAGATGGGATATGAGAGGTTTGGCGAATAGCCGCTTAGCCGATGTTGGCGAGCCCCGGAAATGTCTGCAAAAGCCAGAACGAGAAATTCTGCATGGCGCCGGTGAGAAATCCGATGCCGGTCGCAATCAACAGGACACCGACAATTCGCTCGACGGTGCGGAAGTGCGCGCGGAATCGTTTGAGAAAGCCGATGAAAACCTCAAGCGCGATCGCCGCAATGAGAAACGGCACGCCGAGCCCGAGCGAATAAACCGCGAGCAGCACGGCGCCGCGCCAGGCGGTCTCTTCCGACGCGGCAATTGCGAGAATGGCGGCGAGGATCGGCCCGATGCAGGGCGTCCACCCGAAGGCGAAGGCAAGGCCCATCACGTAGGCGCCCCAGAGGCCAAGCGGCTTTTCCACTTCGACGCGCTTTTCGCGGTAAAGAAAACCGAGACGGAAGACACCGAGGAAATGGAGGCCCATCAGAATGATCGCGATGCCCGCGAAAAGCGACAGCGCGGCAATATGCGCTCGCAGTACCTCGCCGAAGACGGAAGCCGTCGCGCCAAGCGCCACGAACACGGTGGAAAAGCCGAGGACGAAGAGTACGGCGGCGAGAACGACGTCGCGTTGCGCCCGCTTGGCGCGTTCATAGGCGACGTCTTCGATCGTCGTGCCGGCGATGAAGGTGAGATAGGGCGGCACAAGCGGCAAAACGCAGGGGCTCAAGAACGACAAAAGTCCCGCCGCGGCAGCGGCCGAAAGCGTCACATCGCTTGTCATGGTCACCATCTAGGATAGACCTCGCCCGAAACGAAATCGACCTTTATTCAAACCTCTG
>JASHUD010000100.1 GCA_030040215.1 Methylovirgula sp. | reverse complement strand
TTGCTCGAGCGCCAACAGCAGCTTAAGCCCGCCGCGAATCCCCCGACCCGCCCCAGCCGCCAAGAAGCCGAAGCCGCCGTTCGAACCCTGATCCTTTGGGCCGGCGACGACCCGACGCGGGAGGGCTTGCGCGATACGCCGCGGCGAGTCGTCAAGGCGTATGAGGAATTCTTTTCCGGATATCGCGCCGATCCGGGCGATCTGCTGTCGCGCGTCTTTGAAGAAGTGCACGGTTACGACGATTTGATCCTCGTCCGTGATATTCCGTTCTCGTCGCATTGCGAGCATCACATGGTGCCATTCGTCGGCAAGGCGCACATCGCCTATTATGTCGGCGAAGAAGGCGTCGTCGGACTCTCCAAGCTCGCCCGGCTCGTCGATATCTACGCGCGGCGCCTGCAGACGCAGGAAGCAATGACCTCCGAAATCGTCGGTGCGATCGAGCGCTACTTGAAACCGCGCGGCTGCGCGGTGATGATCGAAGCCGAACACATGTGCATGTCGATGCGCGGCGTGCTCAAGCAGGGCACGATGACGGTGACCAACCAGTTCACCGGCGTCTTCCGCGACGACCCCGCCGAGCAGGTGCGCTTTCTGACGATGGTGCGCGGCAAATAGGCCGCCGGACGCAACGATGTCCCTGCCCTTCCCGATTGCCGGGAGCAAGTCGGAGCTCGAAGAAGGCGGCGTCTTCACGCCGCGCTTCGGCGCCGACGGACTGATCGGCTGTATCGTGACCGACGCCCGCGACGGCGCGGTGCTGATGTTTGCGCACATGAGCGAGGAAGCGCTGCGCCTGACGATCGAAACCGGCATCGCGCATTATTGGTCGCGCTCGCGCCAACGCCTCTGGCGCAAGGGCGACACCTCGGGGCAACGCCAGAGCGTCAAGGAAATCCGCACCGACTGCGATCAGGACGTGCTGCTCCTGAAGGTCGAGCCGGGCGGCGACGGTGGCGCCTGTCATACCGGGCGGCGCTCCTGCTTCTACCGGCGGCTCACGCCAGGCGCGCAGAGCGTCACGCTGGTTTTCGACGAAGAGTGAGACGCCCGTAGAAGCTGGAACGCCGCCTTGCGCAGGCGGCGTCCGCCTTATTCATCAGCAATTGCGATCTGTCAGACCGCGGCGATATATTCGCGCAGCGCCGACTGCTCGTGCTCCATCTCGGCTAGGCGGTATTTCACCACGTCGCCAATCGACACGATGCCGGCAAGTCTGCCGTCCTTCAGCACCGGAACGTGCCGAAACCGGCCGGCGTTCATTTTCTCGACCGTCGCCAGCACCGTTTCATCCTCGCTGGCGGTGACGACTTGCGTCGTCATGTGCATCGAAGCGGCGTCGTCGAGCGCCTTGGCGCCGCGCCTGCCGACCGCGCGCACGATGTCACGCTCAGAGAGAATTCCCAGCACGCTGCCCTGAACATCGGCGATAACCACGGCGCCAATGCCCCGCGCAGCGAGAATTTCCGCGACTTCCTTCAAAGTTCTGTGCGGCTGCGCCGTCAGAACCTCACGGCCCTTGGTCGCGAGTATCCGCGCCACAGTCATTTCACCCTCCTCTTTGGTCGTAGCGTTCCCTATCCCCGTGCCATCGCTCTTTTGCGGCGATTGAAGCGGCGCAGAATGCCCTTCTTCCGGCACAGGCGCAAGATTCAAGCTTTCCCGCGCGCCATCGCCCGCGGCTGGTTGCAATTTTCCAGCGCGCTTCCACGGGAGATTCCAGTATGTCATGCAATTACGCCTCGAAGTTAAGGTTGACCTCCCTCCGATGCGCGTTGGTGCAGCGCACCGAAACCGATTGCCTTCGCAATCCGTCGGATTGCATTCACGCCATTCTAAGCGCGGACAGGGAACCGCTTTGCGAACACGATTAACGTCACGGCGATGCCGAAGTTCCCTTGCGGCGCAGCAAAAGCGTTGCGCAGCGGTCGATGCTTCGGCGAACGAACTCCCGTTCACGCATGGCTTGACGGCCGCTCCTGCGCGGCGGGCGGCGGATCAAACAGTGGAAAACCCAGCAGTCCGAGCAGAAAGCCGCCGATATGCGCCTGCCAGGCAACCGTCGCATCGACGAAACCGAGCGAACCGGCGCCAATGCCGAAGAGCAGATTGGCGGCAAACCAGAAGATCAAAAAGAATAGTGCGGTCCGGTTGGTAAAAACGGCGCGGAGCGGCAGAGCCGGCTTGCGGTAGGCGAGGTTTTGCGGATCGGCGAACGACGCGTCAGTCTGAAATACGAATCGCAACGCCGCCCCCATCGTGCCCGAGACGATCGCCGAAGCGCCGATGACCGGCTGCAGGTCGTCGATATGGGTGAGAAAATGGACGAGTGCGCCGGCAACTGCGGTCGCAACGCAAAACGCTACGAAACGCAAATTGCCGAAGCGCCGCGCTACCGCCGCGCCGAACGGAACGAGCCATAGGCAGTTCAATCCGACATGCGCCCAGCTTGCGTGCAGCAGCGCGTAGGTGATGGGCGTCCACCAAAGCGGCCGACCATCGCCGAGGAACAGCTGGTCGATTGCCACCTGCGTCGTACCCGCCGCCTGCGCGGCGTCGAGCGTCCGGGCGATGCGGTCCGGATCGAAGGCGAAGGTGAATCGTCCCGGCACGAAGGCAAAATTGGCGAGAAGCGCGACGTTTTGCTCGGCCGACAGAAGCTCGCGAAGAGCGTGAATGCCGACAAGCAGGACAACGAGCGCAACGACCGCAATAGGAATGTTGAAGATCTTCTCGCGTCGGCTCTGCACGCCGCATTCCCTTCTCCGCGGCACGTTCGCGCGGTCGGCACAGGCGGCCCGATCGCCGCAGTTATTCCACGTCCTCCACCTCGGCCGCTCCGCCCCCATAAACCTTTTGGGCGAGCGCCGCCTCCATGAACGGCTCAAGATCGCCATCGAGCACATCGCTCGGCGTTTGCGAGGTGACCCCGGTGCGCAGATCCTTGACGAGCTGATAGGGCTGAAGAACGTAGGAACGGATCTGGTGGCCCCAGCCGATATCGGTTTTGGTGGCCTCGCTCGCGTTGGCGACGGCTTCGCGTTTCTCCATCTCGCGCTCGTAGAGCCGCGCCCGCAGCATGTTCCACGCCGTCGCCCGGTTCTTGTGCTGCGAACGTTCGCCCTGGCAGGCGACGACGATGCCGGTCGGAATGTGCGTGATGCGCACCGCCGAATCGGTCGTGTTGACGTGCTGGCCGCCGGCGCCCGATGAACGATACGTATCGATCCGGCAATCCGACTCCTTCACGTCGATGTTGATCTTGTCGTCGATGACCGGGTAGACCCAGACCGAAGCGAAACTCGTATGCCGCCGCGCATTCGAATCGAACGGCGAGATGCGCACGAGCCGGTGTACGCCCGATTCGGTCTTCGCCCAGCCGTAGGCGTTGTGGCCCTTGACGAGCAGAGTGCCGGATTTGATGCCGGCTTCTTCGCCCGCCGTCTCCTCGATAATCTCGACCTTGAATTTCTGCCGCTCGGCCCAGCGGATGTACATGCGCAACAGCATGCGCGCCCAATCGCAGCTTTCGGTGCCGCCGGCGCCGGCATGGACCTCGATATAAGCGTCGTTCGGATCGGTCTCGCCGGAAAACAAAATCTCGATCTGTCGGCGCTCGGCCGCGCTTTTCAGCTTTTTGAGCTGGCCGATGCCCTCGGCCTCGGCGGTGGCATCGCTTTCCGCTTCGGCAAGCTCGATCAGCGTCACTGCGTCTTCGAGCTCGGATTCGAAATGGGCGAGCGAACCGAGCCGATCTTCGAGCTCGGTGCGTTCGCGCATGATCTTCTGCGCCGCCTCGGCGTTGTTCCAGAGGTTGGGATCTTCGGCCTTGGCGTTCAGTTCCGCGAGACGGCGCGTGGCGGCATCGACGTCAAAGATGCCTCCTCAGCAATCCCATGGACTGCTTGATCGATTGCGTGAGCGCTTCGGCTTCGGCGCGCATGAAAGATCCCTTGGGAAACGGAGCGGGATCGCCCGGCGGAACGTAGATAGTGGGCCGCGGCGCATATGTAAACGGGCGCACCGGCGCGGTCTTCGACGGCTACGAAATCAATAGAGGCCGCCCGTGCCGGTTCCGAGCCTTTGATCCGCATTCGGATCTACCGTGAGGGCGCTCGGGCTTTCCGTCCCCGGGCCGCCGTAATTGAACGTGTCGGGCGGCGCGGTGCCGGGCTTGAATGCTTCGAGGATTGTGCCCGGCCCCGTGGCGCGAACGCCGGTTTCGTAATCGACCGAAATGAGCTTGATGCCGGGCGGCACACGGAACGGGGTGTCCGGTTTGTCCTTCAGCGCCATCTTCATGAAGTCGCGGAAGATCGGCGCCGTGTAAAGAGCCGCCTGCGCCGAATCGCCGAGCGAACGCGGCCGGTCGTAGCCCATGAACACGCCGACGGTCAGATCCGGCGAATAGCCGATGAACCAAAGATCCTTGGCATCGTTGGTCGTGCCGGTCTTGCCGGCGAGATGTTTGCCGACCGCCAGGATCGCCTGACCCGTGCCGCGCTGGATGACGCCCTCCATGATCGAGGTGATCTGGTAGGCGGTCAAAGGATCGATGATCTGCTCGCGGTTGTCGATCAGCGTCGGCTCGTCTTGATTTTCCCATTTCTTCGCGTCGCAGCCTTCGCAGATCCGCTGATCGTGGCGATAGATCGTATGCCCCCAGCGGTCCTGGATGCGGTCGATCAGCGTCGGGATGATGCGCTTGCCGCCGTTGCAGAACATCGAATAGGCGGTGGTCATGCGCATCAACGTGGTCTCGCCGGCGCCGAGCGAAAACGAAAGGTAGGGAGGCAGATCGTCGTAAACGCCGAAGCGCTTGGCATATTCGGAAATGAGCGGCATCCCGATGTCGCGGGCGAGCCGCACGGTCATCTGGTTGATCGAATGCTCGACCGCATAGCGCAGCGTGTGCGGGCCGCTCGACTTACCCTCGAAGTTCGCCGGCCGCCACATGCCGAGCCCGGCGCCCTGGTCGATCTCGACCGGCTCGTCGAGCTCGATCGAGGACGGCGTATAGCCGTTGTCGAGCGCCGCTGCGTAGACGAAGGGCTTGAACGAAGACCCAGGCTGGCGCAGCGCCTGCGTCGCGCGGTTGAATTCCGACTGGTCGAAGGAGAATCCGCCGACCATGCTGAAAACGCGGCCGGTAACCGGGTCCATGGCAATGATCGCGCCGCTGACTTCCGGAATCTGCCGGAGCCGGTATTCTCCCGGCTTGTCCTGCAAAGGCTCGGCGTAGATGACGTCGCCGGGAATCAGCGCGGACCGGCCGTGCTTGCGCGCCCAGCGAAGCCCGACGGGGACGAGATACCCCGTCTCGCGATCGGCGCTGATTTCGCCGGACGGGTCGCGTTTTGGCTGCAGGCCGATGCGCAGCTGCTGATCGTTGCCGTCGAGAACGACGGCGAGCCGCCAAGGGGCGACGTCACCCAACGCCGGAACGGCGGCGAGCGGCGGACCCCAATCCTGGCCGATGTCGATGTGACGCATCGGACCGCGGAATCCATGCGCTTCGTCATAGCGCACGAGTCCGTCGACGAGCGCCCGGCGCGCCATGAGTTGCATCTGCGGATCGAGCGTGGTGCGCACCGATAGTCCGCCTTCGTAAAGTTTCTTCTCTCCGTAACGGTCGAGAAGTTCGCGCCGCACTTCCTCGGTGAAGTAGCCGGCGGCATACGCATTCGGCGAAACCACGCGAAGCGTCACGCCAAGCGGCTCCGCCTTCGCCTTGGCGCCTGCATCCGGCGTGACGTAGCCGTTCTCGACCATGCGGTCGATCACCCAATTGCGCCGCTCGATCGCCCGTTCCCGCTGCAGGAACGGATGATAATTGTTCGGCGCCTTGGGCAGAGCCGCCAGATAGGCGACCTGCGCTACGTCGAGCTCGTTCACCGATTTGTCGAAATAATTAAGCGCCGCCGCGGCAACCCCGTAATTGCCGAGCCCGAGATAGATCTCGTTGAGATAGAGCTCGAGAATCTTTTCCTTCGAATAGGTCGCTTCGATCCGGAAGGCGAGTAGCGCCTCCCTGATCTTGCGCGTGAGGTCGCGCTTGGGAGAGAGAAAGAAGTTTTTGGCGACCTGCTGGGTGATGGTCGAGGCGCCTTGCACGCGACGCGTGCCTTGGAGGAAAACGATTCCGGCGCGGATCATGCCTTCAAAATCGACGCCGGGATGAGTGTAGAAATTCTTGTCCTCGGCGGAGATGAACGCCTCTTTGACGAGCGGCGGAATGGCCGAGCTCGGCAAATAGAGACGCCGTTCCTTCGCGTATTCGGCGAGCAGAGAACCATCGGCCGCGTGCACGCGGGTCATGACCGGCGGTTCGTAGTTCTTGAGCTGGGTGTAGTCCGGCAGATCCTGCTCGAACTTCCAGATCACGACCCCGGCAACGCCCGCGCCGACGACGAACACGATCGCGCAAGTCGCGAACACAAATCCGAGGAACCGGGCGATCAACTGCATAATGGAATTGGCCCTTTAGGCCCGCAAATTCGCGGCTCTTTACACGCCTCGCAAGACCGATTTGCGCGACAAAGCCAAGCGCGGTGCCGGGCCCGGAGCATTAACGGCCCGTGGTGGGGTGCTTTTGTGTTGATAGTTTGACAGGCCCCGGCCGCTCCCCCCGCGGGCCGGCGCGCCGCCGGCCTATTTGTCTTGCGCCGGCGCGTCGAGCGCCGTCGCCGTGGGGGCCGCCCGTTTCTCGGCGCCGAACGTGTTGCCGCGGACGGTAAAGAAGGCGTCGATCGCCGCGGCGACCCGCGTCGAGGTCTGATCGCGCCACGCCGGCGAGGTAAGGCAAGCGGCGTCCTTCGCGTTCGAGAGATAGCCGAGCTCGATGAGCACCGAGGGTACGTCCGGGGCCTTCAGCACGCGGAAGCCGGCGGCACGTTCCGGATTCTTGTTCAGCCGTCCCGCGACCTTCCAGTAGTTGACGAGCGTGCGCGCAAATACGTGGCTATAGGTGCGCGTCTCCTGCCGCGTCAGATCGGCTAGAATATCCGAGACGCCGTTCGCGGCGTCGTTGGCGGCGACTCCCGCGGCGGCATCCGCCTGGTTCTCCTTCTCCGCGGTGCGCGCCGCTTCGGCGTCCGTCGCATGCTCCGCGCCGGTATAGACGGTCGCTCCCGACACGTTCGCCGCCCCATAGATCGAATCGGCATGGATCGAGATGAACAGCGCCGCTCCCGAATCCTGCGCGATCCGGACGCGCTCGGCAAGCGATAGAAACACGTCGCTGTTGCGCGTCATGATCACTTTATAATGACCGCTGGCCTTCAGTTTGGCGGCAAGCAGTTTCGCAAAATCGAAGACGATGTTTTTCTCGACGAGACCATTGTCGATGGCGCCGCTGTCGACTCCGCCATGGCCTGGATCGATGACGATGAGCGGCAACGCGCTTTTCTCTTGCTTGACGGGCGCGGCGCCTTCGGTGTTATCGGCCGCCTCGGCGGCGAGCAGCGAATCATGCGCCGCCGCGTCAAAAGCGGTGCGGGTGGTCCTGGCAAGTTCGATGACGAGACGGGATTGCGCCCCGTCCGCAACCGTTTGTGCGCGCACGATGCGGGCCGGCGCGGCGAGATCGACGACGATACGCGATTTGTCGGGTGCGAAATGGCCGAAGCGGAAAGAAGCGATCAGCGCCTTGTCATTCCCGGGTTTGGGCGCGCCGACCCGAGGATCGATGCGGAAATCGGTGCCCGGCAGATCGACCACGATCCGGTCCGGCGTGGAAAGGACAAAGGAAGTCGCCGCCACCGGCCGCGTCACGTCGAAAGTAAGCTTTGCGAGATCGGCGCCGTTTTCGATCCTGACCGCGGTTGCGACCGCAGGACCGGCGGGGGGCTGACTCTCGGCCACGCTATGCGTGGCAAACAGGGCCCCTAAGCTTAGACTTACCAAGAGCATAGCTAGCTTGGCGGAAGCCGAAGGCCGTGCGCCGGAAGGGTGTTCTGCCATTTTTGGCCATATCCTTTGGCCCGCCGGCCGCCCAGATCGCTCGAACCCAGAATGAATCTGGACGGTTAACGCAAAATGACCATGCCAGAAGAATGAATGGATCTCTGTTGCCAATTGGCAACAGAACGCTGAAAACTTGCCAAATCCCTAGGCAACCCGATACAAGGGCATGTTCGGGTTGATGCTGGATGGCGTGATCCGCAGGAATTTTGGGCTTTCCGCACGTTCCGGCCGCTCGTGCAGCGGCGACATTTGCGAGAGCGCGTCCGAACGGCACGCGGTGTGCCGCCGCTACCCCGAATAGAAGTTTTCGACAGGCTCCGCTTGCGGAAGCCAGTGCGCGGGTTACGAGAATATGCTCTGCCCTTCGGATTATCCTCAAAGCCTCGCGCCTGCGTCGTCGAGTTTGGATACCCATGCCGACGCCCGGTTTTTTGACCCGGCGTTCCACCACGCATTCGCCTACTGCGAATCGCGCTCCCTTCATCACCCTTTGCGAATGGCGCCGTCGGCGCCGCTACGTCGTCCCCCGGCCTCCTTCGTGAGCGCCATTGGCGGCAGCGGCCCGGCGGAGGCCACGCCTCAACGAGTTTCACATGCCCAACAAAATGCTCATCGATGCTTCCCACCCCGAGGAAACCCGGGTGGTCGTGCTGCGCGGCAATCGTGTCGAGGAATTCGACTTCGAATCGGCGGATAAGCGCCAACTCCGCGGCAATATCTATCTCGCCAAAGTCACCCGCGTAGAACCTTCGCTGCAGGCGGCGTTCGTCGATTACGGTGGCAATCGCCACGGTTTCCTCGCCTTTTCGGAAATTCACCCGGATTATTACCAGATCCCGGTCTCGGACCGTCAGGAACTCCTTCAGGAGGACGCGGCCGCGCACCGCGAGGACGAGGAAGAGGATCGCAGACGCAGCCGGCGGCGCCGGCCGCGCGGCGAACGCGCTGAAAAGCGGGCCGGCAACGACGATGA
>JASHUD010000099.1 GCA_030040215.1 Methylovirgula sp. | reverse complement strand
AGATAGACGTGCGGCAAGCCGAGCTGGCGGGCGCGCTCGATATGATCGAGGATCATGAACGTGCCGAGCGAGCGCTTTTCCTCGTCCGGCTCGTAGAAGGAATAGACCATCGAGAGTCCGTCGGTGAGGATGTCGGTGAGGCAGACGCCGGCGAGCGGACCGTGCCCTTCGAGGTCGAGCGCCCGATATTCGAAGAGCCGCGTTTCGACATGGCTGTCTTCGACCATCATCGAATAATCGAGCACCGTCATGTCGGCCATGCCGCCGTCGCCGTGACGGGCGTCGAGATAGCCGCGAAACAGCGCATATTGCTCGGCGGTCGGCTCGGTCCGCACGACGCTGCCGAGAATGTCCCAATTGCGCCGCAACACCCGGCGCAGACTCTTCGATAGGCGAAATTCGTCCACCTTGACGCGCACCGAGATGCAGGCGCGGCAATTTTCGCAGGCGGGCCGATAGGCGATCGTCTGCGAGCGGCGAAATCCGGATTGCGTCAAAGTATCGTTCAGCGCGACCGCGCGCCGCCCGATGAGATGGGTGAAAACCTTGCGCTCCTCCCGCTTCGGCAAGTACGGGCAAGGAGAGGGCGCGGTCAGATAAAATTGCGGTGCGTCGCGCAGCTCTCGCGTCAAGCTCGTGTACCCATTGGAGGCGGCGCGCTTCTTCGCGGCCGTCGATTCATCCCACGAAGCGCAACGTTAGCCCGACGCCGGGCGCCCGCAAAGTAGAATCCTTCACATCGATTGGTAGGGACGGCGCACGACGATCACCCCGGCCAGGATGTCGTGAAGACAGCGCTTGTCGTTGGACAGCAGCGAGACCAAGAATACCGGCGGGAACATCCAGCTCAGATAAAAAAGCACGGCGTGCACCGCAGCATTGAGAAACGGAACCCGGCTTCCGTCGACGCAGCGCATTTCGAGGTCCATGGCGCTCATTCCCGGCGTCGCCATCCGCCATCCGGAAACCGTGAGCCCGTTGTAGAAAAAGGCGACAAGCGGAAAAAGCGGCGGGACGAGAAACAGGGAAAGCCCAAAGGTTAGGATCAAGAGCCCGAACCAGATCACCAAGCAGAGGATCGAAACGATGATGAAATCGAGCCCGAGCGCCAGAATGCGCCGGGTTCTGACGCCGGCGAGCGCTTCGGGGGGAAGCGCCGTGCGGACGAAGAAGGCTCCGCTGGGCTCGAAATTGCCGGTCGTCGTCATGATTAAATCCAAGCGTGTCGGCCCATCGCCGGAGGCCCCCGCAAATCTGGTCCTTCCTTTGCCCGGATACAAGTAGCCCCTGCCGAGCGGCGCCCGAGCGTTTTCCGAGCCGGCAAGCCCTTGCGGCGCATCAGGACTTTGCCAGCCGGTGCTTGGCCCGGCCGAGCGCAAGCAACGGAAAATAGTGGCGGTACATATTGTAGCCGAGCAGAAAGGCGCGCGACAACTCGGGACCTTGCCGCAGCCTCTCTTGCAGGCCCACGGCGTCGAGGTCGAGACGCGCGCCGACGTTATAGCCGGGAAAGCCGGTGCCCGTGTAATAGCGCTCGTCCCAAGTTCCGGTTTCGTCCTGCGTTTCGACCAGAAACGCCAGACCGTTGTCGATCGCCGCGGCGTATTCGCGGCCTTCCATAGCGAGCAAAGCGATGAGCGCCCAGGCAGTTTGCGACGGCGTGCTGGCGCCAATGCCGCGCAGCTTCGGATCCATGTAGGAAGCGCAGGTTTCGCCCCAGCCGCCATCGGCGTTCTGCTTGCCGGCAAGCCACTTCGCCGCCCGTTTGACATAGGGCTGCTTCATATCCTCGCCGATCGCCTGGAGGGCGGGCAACACGGCGGCGGTTCCGTAGATATGATTGACTCCCCAGCGCCCGAACCAGCTGCCGTCCTTCTCCTGTTCGGAACGCACGAAGGCGAGCGCCTTGGCGACCGCCGGATGATCCTTGTTCCACCCGAGCGCCGCCAAAGCCTCGAGCATGTGGGCGGTCACATCGACGCTCGGCGGATCCAAAGCTTCTCCGAAATTGCAAAACGGAATTTTGGAGACGATCTCTTTGTCGTTATCCTTATCGAAGGCCGCCCATCCGCCGTTGCGCGATTGCATGGCAAGCGACCAAGCCAGCGCGCGTTCGACGGCGGCATCGATCCTGCGGCGCAGGTCGCCTTGGGTGGCGTCGCGGACTTTGCCCAGCATGAGCAAAGCGACGGCGGTATCGTCGATGTCGGGATAATAAAGGTTGGCGCGTTCGAAAGCCCAGCCGCCCGGTTCGACGTTCTTGACTTTGACCGACCAATCGCCCGGCCAAAAAATCTGTTTGCCCAGAACCCAATCGAGGGCCCGTTGCATCGACGGCGATTCTTGTGCCCGGCAGCCCGCCTCCTGCATCGCCAGCAGGGCGAGCAACGTATCCCAAACCGGGGATTCGCTCGCTTGGATGTGGGTGGCGCCGTTGCGTTCGTAGCTCCAATGATCGCCCAACGTGGAGACGCCTTTGGCGAGCGCCGGGTGATCGACGGCGTAGCCCTCGACGCGCAGCGCGATCAATCCGTAGATCCACGGCGGCTGAATGCCGCCCCACGCGCCGTCGGCGTCCTGGTGCTTCAAGATCCATTCGAGGCAGAGTTTGATCGCGGTGCCGCGTCCGGGCGTGAGCCGGGCGTTTTGCGCAACGTGCAGGATTCGGTCGAGCTTGAGGAACATCCATTCGAGCGAGAGAACGCGCGGCTTTTTTTCGGGCAGGAAGAAATCGAAATTGGCGTAGCCATCGGGGAAGAGCTCTTCGAGTCTGCCGCCCGACGGCAGCGGGAAGACGGGACGGCGCGCCGCGATGACCGCCAGCGGAACGAGAGTCGCGCGCGCCCATTGCGCGAAATTGTAGATGTTGAACGGAAACCAGAGTGGCAGACGAATGATCTCGGGGGGCAGGTTGGGAGTCGCCTCCCAAGGCCATACCCCGAGCATCGCCAGCCAATAGCGGGTGAAAACCCGGACCTTGCGCAATCCGCCGTGCTGCAGAATCCAGTCTCGCGCGCGGCGCATGACCGCATCGTCCGGATCAAGCCCTTTGAGACGCAGTGCGGCGTAGACTTCGACCGTGGAGTTGATATCGCCGCCCGGCGCGCCGGGATAGGTTTCCCAGGCTCCGTCCGGCCGCTGCCGCTGCAGAAGAGCGCGAACAAGGCCGTCTTGCATCGGAAGCGTGACGCCGAGAATATGACTGGCAAGCAACCACTCCGCTTCGATGCAGGAATTGGTCTCGATCATGCCGACCCAAAAGCCCTCCGCATCCTGGTGCTTCTCAAGCCAACGCACCGCGGCGCGCGCGGCCTCGTCGACCGGTTCCGGGCGGTCTGCAGGTTTCGCGGTTTTCGTATGCGTCATCGACATTCCATACTCTAAATATCGCCTTCGCTGCCCTGGACAACCGGCCGCGTAACCCGCGCTGGATTTGGCGCGCGAAGTTTGCGGCATCGGCTTGGGAGGTGACTAAACGCCGTCCGGCTTCGAAGCAAGCGCGGCGGCGCGAGGCGCGCGAATAGGTTGCATCCGGAAGCTGTCTATCCCTCTTTCAGCTTCTTTGCCACGAGCGGCGCGAAATAGGTGAGCACGCCGGCGGCGCCGGCGCGTTTGAAAGCGATCAAGCTTTCGAAAATCGCCCGGTCGGCATCGAGCCAGCCGTTGTTCACGGCGCCCATCAACATCGCGTATTCGCCGGAGACTTGGTAGGCGAAGGTCGGCACGCCGAACGTTTCCTTCACCCGGAAGATCACGTCGAGATAGGGTAGGCCCGGCTTGACGATCACCATGTCGGCGCCTTCTTCGATATCGGCGGCCACCTCGCGCAGCGCCTCCTCGGAATTGGCCGGGTCCATTTGGTAGGTGCGTTTGTCGCCGACGAGCGTCGCCTTGGTGCCGATCGCATCGCGGAACGGGCCATAGAAGGCCGAGGCGTATTTGGCGGCGTAGGACATGATGCTCACGTTCTCGAAACCTTCCGCGTCGAGCCCGGCACGGATCGCGCCGACGCGCCCGTCCATCATATCGGAAGGCGCGATGACGTCAGCGCCGGCGCGCGCCTGGTTCAAGGCCTGCGCGACGAGCACGGCGACGGTGGCGTCGTTGAGGATCTCCTCACCCTCCATGAGCCCGTCGTGGCCGTGGCTCGTATAGGGATCGAGCGCCACATCGGTGATGATGCCGACCTGCGGCACGGCGCGTTTGACGGCGCGGATCGCGCGGCAGACGAGATTGGCCTCATTCAACGCCTCGCTTGCCTCAACATCGCGCAGCGCCGGGTCGATGTTGGGAAAGAGCGCCAGCGCCGGAATGCCAAGTTCGGCGGCGAGCCCGGCGGCGCGCACCGCTTCGTCGACGGAGAGCCGCTCTACGCCCGGCATCGAGGCGACGGGCTCGCGCAAACCTTCCCCTTCGACGAGAAAGATCGGCCAGATCAGGTCGCTCGCCGTCAGCTCGTGTTCGCGCACGAGCCGGCGCGCCCATTCGGCCTTGCGGTTGCGGCGCGGCCGCTGCGCGAGCGAGAGCTTGTTGGGGTTAACGTTCGGTCGCGGCGGAAAAGCCATACCGTCCTCGAAATTGACGCGGTTCATAGCATAAGCTCGCGCACCAGGGGCAAGTTCTTCGATTTTACATTACCGCTGCCGCGCATTGACGGCTTAGCCCCCGCCCGTCTAATCCAAGCCTTTGGAGGCAGAGTGAGCGAAGCTGAAATCACGTTCGAGAAGATCGGCCGTTGCGGCGTCATCACGCTCAACCGGCCGCGGGCGCTCAACGCGTTGAGCCTCGACATGATCACGGCCATGGGCGGTGCGCTCGACGAATTTGCGCGCGACGCGGAGGTCCGCTGCGTCGTCGCGCGCAGCGCCGGCGCCACCGCCTTTTGCGCCGGCGCCGACATCAAACGTGTTGCCGAACTCGGCAAAGCGGGACGACACGCCGAGCAACTCGCCTTTCTGCAGCGCGAATACCGTAACTGCCGTCGCATCAAATCCTATCCGAAACCGTATGTCGCTTTGATCGACGGAATCATCATGGGCGGCGGCGCCGGGATCGCGGTGAACGGCGCCCATCGGGTTGTCGGCGAGCGGGTGAGCTTTGCGATGCCGGAAGTAGGCATCGGATTCTTTCCCGACGTGGGCGCAAGCTATTTTCTGCCACGCCTGCCAGCCAAGATCGGCGTCTATCTCGCCGCCACCGGCGCGCGCGCCGCGCTTGGCGATCTCGTTGCGCTTGGCCTTGCCACGGCGCACGTGCCGGCGGCGCGGTTCGATACGCTCCTGGATCGGCTCGTCGATGGCGAGGCCGCCGAGGGCGCCATCGCGGCGGAAAAGGTCGCTCCGCCCGCCTCCAGTTTGCTTGCCGAAGGCGAAGGTATCGGGCGGGCATTCGCGGCCCCAAGCCTCGCCGCAGTTCTGGCGGAGGTCGAAACGCAAAGCGCCGGCTCGGCGTTCGCGGCCTCGACGCTGAAGACGCTGCGCGCGCGCTCGCCGACCAGCATGGCGATCGCGTTAAAGCAGATGCAGTTGGGCGCGGATCTCGACTTCGACGCGGCTTTGGACATGGAGTTTCGCATCGCTTCGCGGATCGTGCTTGGACACGATTTCTATGAGGGCGTGCGTGCCGCTCTTGTCGATAAGGATCGCGCGCCGCGCTGGAATCCGGCGTCGGTCGAGGCGATCGAAGCGGCCGACATCGCCGCGTATTTCGCGCCGCTCCATGAAGCACGCTCGGCGGGTGCCGCATGAACATTTTCCGCCCTTTCGAGGCCAAGACGGAAAGCCAGCCGCCGGGCGCCGCCATCCGGCTCGACGCTCCGGGCAAAACGGCGGCGCGGACGCCGTGGGGATCGGTCCTCGTTCTCTTTATGCGGCTGCTGGCGTGCCTGTGGATCTTTCAAGGTCTCGCCGAGTGGGCGCTCGTCCTGCTGCCCAGCCGGCCGGTGTTCGATACTTTGCCGGGGGCGACTTCGGCGGCGATTATGTTCTTTGCCGTCGCCGATCTTGTCGCGGCGGTCGGGCTTTGGCTCGCCACGCCCTGGGGCGGCGCACTGTGGCTGTTCGTGGCGAGCTCGCAGATCTTTGTCGCCGTCGCAGTCCGCAATTCGATTTCGATGACCTGGATCGCGATCGATATTCTGTTGATCGCCGCCTATTTCGTGCTGACGTTCAAAGCGAGCCTGCGCGAGCCATAACGCACGTATTAAAGGATTTGGTACGTTTTCGGCAACGGCTTCGTAAGTTAACAAACTCAATTCTTAAGCAGCGTTACCGTAAAGATCGAATTGAATTCAACATTGATTCACTGCAAGAACTAAACTTCTGATTCAGCCTGTTACTTAAACTCGTTTTCATTGCCGCGCATTATAGATCATCTCTCATTGAGCCGCGGCGAAGGGGAGGCTCGACTTAAAATGAAGGGATGGGTCATGAACAGCGTTCTCAAGACCGAGGTTGCTCAGGCGCGCACCGGGCGGGTGAACGAGATACGGCCGACGTACATCGAAGCGCTCACGCTCGTCGAGCGTCTGCATCGACGCCTGCTCGACGTGATCAAGGATGAATTCGACCGGCGCGGACGCAGCGACGTGAATTCCGTGCAGGCGTTGCTCCTCTACAACATCGGCGACAAGGAGTTGACTGCCGGCGAATTGCGCACGCGCGGTTATTATCTCGGCTCCAACGTCTCCTACAACGTGAAGAAGCTCGTGGAGATGAACTATCTTCATCATGCGCGTTCGCGGCTCGATCGCCGTTCGGTGCGCATCAGCCTGACGCCGAAGGGCAAGGAAGTGCACGACATCGTCGCGGCGCTCTATGACAAGCACGTCGTGACGGTCGAGCAGATCGGCGGCATCAGCTGCGAGGAATTCGCCCGGCTCAACCAGTCCTTGAACCGGCTCGAACGGTTCTGGACCGATCAGATCCGCTTCCGCCTCTAAGTTAGGCGTAGTTTCCCAATGCGGCGCGCCGTTCCTCGGGACAGCGCGCCGCATTGCTTTTGCGTCCCGATACAGGCCTCATGAATTCTCTGCGTCCGCTTCGCCCATTGGCAGACGGCGGGAGATTTGCCTTTCGCGGCTATCGCGCCACAAAATCGCCGCCCATTTGGGACCTCTTAACCAAGAAGATATAGCTGGATTGGAAAGCGCCGGGATCAGGTCCCGGCAGTCCGCAAGGGGTCCGCCCCGGGCGCGCGGGCATCACCGGTCGATTCTTGGGTCCGCCGCAGACGTTTGGAGCTCGCATTGGCTAGACATTCGCCCGTTCTTTCGAAATCGGAAGCCTTGCGTTGCGGAGGCATTCTGGCTGCGCTGCTCGTGCCGGCCGGGATTTTCCTGGCGGCCCTGGGTCCCGCGGCGGCCGGCGATCCCTTCGACAACCAAGCCGAGTGGGCGCAGAGTTACGACGCGGACGCGCATCTGGCGGTGCCCCGTTCTTCAACTCCGTTGCTTTCACCGGAGACCTTCACCGCGACGGAACAGGCGGCCGAACGCTATCGGCAGTTGGTCGCCGCCGGCGGCTGGAGCAGGGTGCCCGCGGATGGCAATCTGAAGCTCGGCTCGGAGGGCGATGCGGTGGTCGCGCTGCGCAAACGGCTCGCGGCGTCCGGCGATCTTGAGGCGAGCGCCGGCTTTTCGCCGACCTTCGACTCCTATGTCGATGCGGCCGTGAAACATTTCCAGGCGCGTCACGGGCTCAATCAGACCGGCGTCGTCGACCAGGATACGTTCGCCGCGCTCAACGTTCCCGCCGATGTTCGCCTGCGGCAGCTCGAGATCAATATCGTGCGGCTCAAGGCCTATTCCGGCAATCTCGGCGAGCGCTACGTCGTCGCCAATATTCCCGCCGCCGCCGTCGAGACGGTCGAAAACGGCGCCGTCGTCACCCGCCATATTGCCGGCGTCGGCCGAATCGACCGGCAATCGCCGGTGATGATGACCAAGGCTACCGAAATCAATTTCAATCCCTA
>JASHUD010000010.1 GCA_030040215.1 Methylovirgula sp. | reverse complement strand
CTTCGCCGCGAACCGTCGGCTTCGGCCACGCTCGATACGCAAGCGCTCTATGGCGAAGAGGTGATGCTTTATGATCAGCGCGACGGGTGGGCCTGGGTGCAGCTCGTCGGCGACGACTACGTCGGCTACCTCGCGGCCGACGCGCTCGCCACTGGGCCAGGCAAGGCAACGCATCGCATCTTCGTCAACCGCAGCTTTATCTATTCGGCCGCGGATATTAAGTCGCCGGTTCTTGCCGCGTTGCCGTTCGGGGCTCGCGTAAATGTAGAGGATGAGGAAGGCGCGTTCGCAAGACTCGCCGAGGGCGGTTTCGTGTTCGCGCCGCATCTGAAGCGGCCCTCCGAGGAAAAGCGGAAAGATTTCGTGGCCGTGGCCGAAGGATTTCTTGGTTCGCCTTATCTCTGGGGCGGCAAATCGAGCCTCGGAATCGATTGCTCCGGGCTCGTGCAGATCGCGCTTGCCGCGGCCGGCATTGCCGCGCCACGCGATACGGATTTGCAGGAGCGCGCCCTGGGCGCCGCACTGCCGGTCGACGAGAAGCTCGAAGATCTGCGGCGCGGCGATCTCGTCTTTTGGAAAGGTCACGTCGGCATGTTGCGCGACGCGCAAACGCTGTTCCACGCCAATGCGCATCACATGGCGGTCTCCTCCGAACCGCTGGCCGAGGTCCGCGATCGCGTTCGGCGGAGCGGCGGCGGTGAGATCACCTCGATCCGACGGCTTTAACCCCCTTCTCCATAGGAAGGGGGGTCGCCTCGTCTAAGCGAGACTGCCCGACCTCTTCCCTCAATCGCTTCAGAGCCGTATCATCCGTAATATAGCTTTCGCCCGATTCGGGGACGCTTGGTGGGCAAAGAAGCGCAAGTCGCAATCGAGATCCGCCTTCCGAACGGGGGCACGTTCGGCCCGCAGGAACTCGCGTTGATCGAAGCGATCCGGGCACAGCGCTCGATTATCGGGGCGAGCCGCGCCCTCGGCCTCTCATATCGCAAATGCTGGCTTGATTCCGATGCGTTGAACCGCACCTTCGAGAGCACCGTCATCGCGACATTCCCCGGCCGGCGCGACGGCGGCGCGCAGATCACGCCATTCGGCGAACGGCTCGTCGCGCTCTATCGCTCGATCGAGCGGCACGCCGGCGGCGCCGCGAAACTCTCGCTAAACGAACTCACTGACTCTCTCGATTGGTCGTTCGATCCGAAGGCCAAGCCCGCGGGCGCGGGGCGCGATCTTGGCTGAGGTCGGAAATGGCGACGGCCTTGATCATCGCCCAAGCTTTGAGGCCCGGCACAAGCGCCAGCCGTTCGACCGATTCCCGGGTGATCAGCGCATGCAGCCGCGTCGCGCCGAGATCGAACGTGGCGCGTGCATAGGGCGGAGCCAAAAATTCGAGCTCGGCGATTTCGCCCGGCAGGCGGTTGATGATCGAGACGTCCATCGGCCGCGATAGAGCCACAGACACATCGCGGGCGTCGATCCGGACCCTTACCGCCGAATCGACCAGCAAATCGACGCGCGGTACGCGCAGCTCGCCGTCGGCGAAGAACAACGTGGTCATGCCGAGGCCGGCGTCGTGGCGCAGGACACGCGCCAAAACCATGGTCTTGAGCCGCGGCGGCACAGCGGACGGCGTGAAAACCCGATTTTTCGGCGCCTCAAACATGCGCCGCAGGATCGCCCCGGCCCTTTGTGCCTGTCAATCGCGCCGGTCGCCGCCTGGGTTCCCAAACCGGCGCGATTCGGCTATGGGCAATTGCCAAGAGAAACACCATATCTTTGTCTGCGGAGCGCCGGTGCGGCCCGGCGGGCGATCGCGTCACCTTCGTAGATCTGTGATGCGGGCGTAGAACGCTCTTCGACACGCTGATATTAAAGGATATTCCGGTACGAGGTCGGCGCCGGCCGGTCTCGCCGCGTCGCCCGAAATGTTTGAAAGAATCCCACGAATCAGATCAGGTCCTGCATGAATCTACGCAACATCGCCATTATCGCGCACGTCGACACGGGCAAGACCACGCTCGTCGATCGTTTGCTGCAGCAGTCGGGCGCATTTCGAGAGAACCAGCGGGTCGACGAACGCGTCATGGACTCGAACGATCTCGAACGCGAGCGCGGCATCACGATCATGGCCAAAGTGACCTCGGTCGCTTGGAAGGACGCGCGCATCAACATCGTCGATACGCCCGGCCACGCCGATTTCGGCGGCGAGGTCGAACGCATCCTCTCGATGGTCGATGGCGCGATCGTGCTTGTCGATGCCTCCGAAGGGCCGATGCCGCAGACCAAATTCGTGGTCGGCAAGGCGCTGAAGATCGGCTTGAAGCCGATTGTCGCCCTGAACAAAGTCGATCGACCCGACGCGCGCATGACGGAAGTCGTCAATGAAGTCTTCGATCTCTTCGCCGCGCTGGACGCCGACGACGAACAGCTCGACTTCCCGATCCTTTACGG
Source organism: Methylovirgula sp. (assembly GCA_030040215.1). GTDB lineage: Bacteria > Pseudomonadota > Alphaproteobacteria > Rhizobiales > Beijerinckiaceae > Methylovirgula. The sequence continues at coordinate 319 of JASHUD010000010.1, read as the reverse complement.
CTCCGCCAAACAGGGCTGGATGGCAGCCAGTCCGGATGGCCCCAAGGAAAGCATGGCACCGCTCTTCGATCTCGTCCTGCGCCACGTACCGGCGCCGGCCATCGAAGAAGGCGGCTTCCGCATGCTCGGCACGCTCCTCGAGGCCAATCCCTATCTCGGCCGGCTCATCACGGGCCGCGTCTTCGCCGGCAGCGTTCGCCCCAACCAGCCGGTCAAGGTACTCGACCGCGACGGCGGCGTGGTCGAGCAAGGCCGCGTCTCGAAAATTCTCGCCTTCCGCGGCATCGAGCGCACACCGATCGAACAGGCGGAAGCGGGC
>JASHUD010000098.1 GCA_030040215.1 Methylovirgula sp. | reverse complement strand
ATGCGGCAGAACATTCCAGCCGCGCCGCCGCGCCGCGCTTGTGACGGCGTCGCGATGCACCGCAAGGCGCGCGACATATTCGTCGCGAAAGCTTTCCGCCTGTCCGACCCGCAAGCGCGCGTCGGAATCGACATCGAGGAATTCCGTGTGGCCGACGAAGGGAAAGGTCTCTTCGATCGGATCGGCAATCATGACGAGATAACCGCGCGCCCCGCGGCTTGAGAGAACATTGATTTTTTCGGCAATATCGGCCGGATCGCTTAAGAGATCCGAAATCAGAATCGCTTGCGTGCGCGGCGCCAAGGTCATGCTCGGCGGCAACTCGCCGGGCGCGAAGCCGGGTGCGCGCTCCTCGGCGAGCATCGCCTCGGCGAATCGTCCGATGATGCCGCGTGCCGCCATCGGCCGCGTCAGTCCCATGAGCCCCACCCGCTCGCCGCCGTGGACAAGGAGATCGGCGGCGGCAAGGCCGAGCACCAAAGCGCGGTCGAGTTTCGATTGCAGCGCCAGTTTCGAGGTAAATGCCATCGAGGGCGAACGATCGATCCAGATCCACAGCGTATGGGCGCCCTCCCATTCGCGTTCGCGCACATAGATGCGATCATCGCGCGCCGAGCGCCGCCAATCGATGCCGGCTGTCGATTCGCCGGCGACGAACGGCCGGAATTGCCAGAAGGTCTCGCCGCTGCCCGCCACGCGGCGGCCGTGCACGCCATGCATCACGCTCGAGGCGATCTCTTTGGCGGCGACGATGAGGCTCGGCAATCGTGCCGCCAAATCGAGGGCCGCGCCTTCGGCGGCGGAAGATAGTTGACGCTCCGCAGGCGTAAGCAGGCGAGCTTCGTTCATTGCCGCGCCAAATGGCTGGTGAGGCGCTCGATGACGCCGGGCACCGTCTCGCCCTCGGCGCGCGCCGCAAACGTAAGCGCCATGCGATGTTTCAGAATCGGCGCCGCGAGCGCGATCACATCGTCGAGCGAAGGCGAAAGACGTCCGTCGACAAGCGCCCGGGCGCGCGTTGCGAGCATCAATGCCTGCGCGGCGCGCGGCCCCGGCGCCCAGGCGATATGCTGGGTGACGGCAAACTCCCCCTCGCCCGGCCGCGCCGAGCGAACCAGATCGAGAATGGCCTCGATGACCTGCTCGCCGACCGGCAGACGCCGCACCAGGCGCTGCGTAGCGACGAGTTCGTCCGCCGTCATTGCCGGCTTTGCCTCGGAATCCTTGTCGCCGGTGGTCTCGATCAGGATGCGCTTTTCGGCGGCGCGATCCGGATAGGCGACATCGATTTGCATCAGGAAGCGATCGAGCTGCGCCTCGGGAAGCGGATAAGTTCCCTCCTGTTCGAGCGGGTTTTGGGTGGCAAGCACGTGGAAGGGATGCGGCAGATCGTGGCGCTCGCCCGCCACCGACACGTGATGCTCCTGCATCGCCTGAAGCAGCGCCGACTGCGTGCGCGGGCTGGCGCGATTGATTTCGTCGGCCATCAGCAATTGCGCGAAGATCGGGCCTTTCACAAAGCGGAAGCTGCGGCGATGATCGACCGTCTCTTCAAGCACTTCGGAGCCGAGAATGTCGGCCGGCATGAGATCGGGGGTGAATTGAACGCGGCGCGCGTCGAGGCCGAGCACCCGACCCAGGGTTTCGACGAGCTTGGTCTTGGCAAGCCCCGGCACGCCGACGAGCAGGCCGTGGCCGCGCGAGAGGAGCGTGACCAGCACCTCCTCCACGACCTGCTCCTGCCCGAAAATGACTTCGCCGATCGCCCTGCGCGCCGCCGCGATGCGGTCGAGCGCCATCTCGGCGGAGCGTAAAACGGCGGCCTCGAGCGAGGTCGTATTAGCTTCCTGCATCACGGTCTCACTTCGTTTGAGGATAATCGGCGCTTCATGGCCCAGATTGGGCTCGAATGCCAACATTTCCATGCGCGCACCCTGCTCGGACCGCGGCTTTCGTATCGCCGCTTCCAAGACAGCACCGCAGAACATTATAAAAGACTGCGCCAGAACAATGGCTTGCCTTGCGGCATCGAACTTCAATTTTGGCCGGCGCGGTTCCGCTTGTCGCGGCGCAACCTAACCTGCCGACAGCCGCCGCGATCTGCTAAGAATGCGGCATCGCGGGGAAGCCACCTATGAGCTACCTGAAAAACATCCTGCAGCCCGGAGAGAACGTGATTTTCGACGGCCACCTGCATTGGATCATCTACCGCAAGGCGATCTTCTTTCTGATTTGCACGGCAATCGCCGTTGCCGCCGCGGTGTATTTCCGCGAGACCAATTATCGCTGGGCGATATCGCTCATTCTGGTGATCGTTTTCGCGCTGCTCACCGTGATTTTCGCGGCGCACGCCTGGTGGCAAAGCTTTACGACGGAGATCGCGGTGACGACGGCGCGGGTCATTTACAAGACCGGGTTCATCCAGCGCCACACCGCCGAAATGAACATGGACAAGGTCGAATCGGTCGACGTCGACCAATCGCTCCTCGGCCGCATTCTCGACTACGGCACGCTGGATATTCGCGGCACCGGAACGAGCATCGAACAGCTCGAATTCATCGCCCGTCCGCTCGAACTCAGAAACGCGATCACGGCGCGTTGACGGCGCGCTTCGGCGCTTCGCGCGGCCGGTCGAGCCGGTCAGGCGCCGCGGTCCGCCACTCGGGTTCTGCGTTGCATCGGGATCGTCATCCGCAAAAAATCCCGGTTTTGCATCGCGGCCCCTTCGCCTCTGCGCCCAAGCGATCGCTTAAGCTTAAGCGCATCGGCAAAACAGGTCACTTCGCGATGCGAGATCTCAGCCGCGTCGCACGACGCCGAACACCAAGGACAGGATCAACAGAATGATCGCCACCCAGAAGACGAGATGCGCGGCCTGCATGGCCGTTCCGGAAAGGCCGCCGAAGCCAAGGGCGCCGGCGATGATCGCGATCACGAGGAATATCAATGCCCAATAGAGGAGATTGCCGACGTTCATAAAGCCTCCCACGCCGCGTCATCTGCGGCGATTGCTCACGGTCGTGCTTCAACCGATGGGCGGCCGCCTGGTTCCGCGCACGCAAGAGGAATTTGCCGAGAGCAGGATCGTGCCCGCCGCCTTCGACCGCTCAGACGGCGTCGGCCGACCCACGAAGCGCGGCGGCGATCGCGGCAAGTGCGGCCGGTGCGCCGGTACCATCGGGACCTCCGGCTTGCGCCAAATCGCGTCGCCCGCCGCCGCCTTTACCGCCGAGTTTCGCCGCGGCAAGCCGCGCCAGCGCTACGGCGTCGAAGCGCCGGATCAAATCTTCGGTGATCCCGACCACCACGCCCGCCTTGCCGTCGCCGTCGACGCCGACGATCGCTACGACGCCCGACCCGAGGCTCTGTTTGCCTTCGTCGGCGAGCGATTTTAAATCTTTCATTTCGACGCCCGAAACTTCCTTGCCGAGGAATTTCACGCCGCCGATCTCTTCGATCGCCGCAGGCGCCGCGCCGCCCATCGTAAGTTGCTTGCGCGCCTCGGCGAGATCGCGTTCCAGCTTGCGGCGCTCTTCCAGAATATGTGCGAGGCGCTCTACTGCTTCATCCTGCGGCGTCTTGAGCGCGCGCGCGAGTTCCTGCAGCCGGCGCGCCTCGGCATTCAGATGATGGCGCGCGGCATCGCGGGTCTTGGCTTCGATGCGCCGCACCCCGGCGGCGACCGGCGATTCGGAGAGGATGGAAATGAGGCCGATGTCGCCGGTGCGGCTCACGTGCGTGCCGCCGCAGAGCTCGACGGAAAACGACGCATTGGGGCGCGACGCCTCGACCGATTCGTCGAGAATCTCGGCGGCATTCCCCATCGAGACGACACGGACTTGGTCGCCGTATTTCTCCCCGAACAGGGCGCGCGCGCCGGACGCGATGGCATCGTCGAGATCCATGAGACGCGTCTCGACCGGCGCGTTCGCAAGCACGGCGCGGTTGGCGATGTCTTCGATCCGTGCCAGTTCTTCCGGGCCGATTGGCTTCTGATGGGCGAAGTCGAAGCGCAGCCGGTCCGGCGCGACAAGCGATCCCTTTTGCGCGACGTGGTCGCCGAGCACCCGGCGCAATGCCTCGTGCAGCAGATGCGTAGCGGAATGGTTGGCGCGCAACGCGCTGCGCCGTCGATGGTCGACGTTCAGCTCGACGGCGAGGTTGGCACGTGCTTCACCTTCCTCGACCTGCCCTTCATGCACGATGAGATCGCCGAGCTTCTTTTGCGTATTGGTGACGCGAAATCGAAAGCCCGGTGCGCGGACGACGCCGGTGTCGCCCACCTGACCGCCGGATTCGCCATAGAACGGCGTCTGGTTGACGATGATCTGACCGCTCTCGCCGCGCCCGAGCCGAGCGACTTCGCGCCCGTCCTTCAGCAGCGCGCCGACGATGCCTTCGGCGCTTTCCGTATCGTAGCCCAGGAATTCGCTCGCCCCGAGTCTCTCCTTGAGGCCGAACCAAATCGATTCCGTCGCCGATTCGCCGGAGCCCGCCCAAGCCTTGCGCGCCTCGGCGCGCTGCTGGCGCATCGCCGCATCGAACCCGTCGAGGTCCACGCCGATATCGCGCGCGCGGAGGTGGTCCTCGGTGAGATCGAGCGGGAACCCGTAGGTGTCGTAGAGTTTGAAGGCGATACTGCCCGGCAGGATCGCGCCGCGCGGCAGGTTGCGGGCCGCCTCGTCGAGCATCGAAAGGCCGCGCGCCAACGTCACTCGGAAGCGCGTCTCTTCGAGCCGCAGAGTCTCGATGACGAGCGATTGGGCGCGAACAAGCTCGGGATAGGCTTGGCCCATTTCGCGCACCAGAACCGGCACCAGCCGCCACAGCAACGGCTCCTCGGCGCCGAGCAGCTGCGCATGCCGCATAGCGCGGCGCATGATCCGGCGCAGAACGTAGCCGCGCCCCTCGTTCGAAGGCAAAACGCCGTCGGCGACGAGAAAAGCCGAAGCGCGCAGATGATCGGCGATCACGCGCTGGCTGGCTTTCTGCGGACCGTCCGGATCGACGCCTGTCGCCGCGGCGACGGCGAGGATCAAAGCGCGCATCAGGTCGATATCGTAATTCGACGGGACGCCTTGCAGGATCGCGGCGATACGCTCGATCCCCATGCCGGTATCGATCGAGGGACGCGGTAGCGCGATGCGCTCGCCCGGCCGTACCTGCTCGTATTGCATGAAGACGAGGTTCCAGAATTCGAGAAACCGATCGCCGTCCTCGTCGGCGCTGCCCGGCGGGCCGCCCAAAAACTTCTCGCCTTGGTCAAAAAAGATCTCCGAGGACGGACCGCAAGGGCCGGTGTCGCCCATCGACCAGAAATTATCGGAGGTCGCAATGCGAACGATCTTCGAAGCCGGAAGGCCGGCAATCCTCTTCCAAAGTTCGTAGGCTTCGTCATCGTCGTGATAGACGGTGACGAGCAGACGTTTCTTCGGCAGATCGAACTGCTTGGTGAGCAAGGCGAAAGCAAATTCGATCGCCTCGGCCTTGAAATAATCGCCGAAGGAGAAATTGCCGAGCATCTCGAAAAACGTGTGGTGGCGCGCCGTGTAGCCCACTTTGTCGAGGTCGTTATGCTTGCCGCCGGCGCGCACGCATTTCTGCGCGCTCGCGGCACGGCGGTACGGCCGCTTCTCAAGACCCGTAAATACGTTCTTGAACTGGACCATGCCGGCATTGGTGAACATGAGCGTCGGATCGTTGCGCGGCACAAGCGGCGACGAGGCGACGATCTCATGCCCGTTGCGGGCAAAAAATTCGAGGAATCCGGTTCTGATCTCGTTGACGCCGTTCATAAACGTTGCATCCGTTGGCGCAGCGGCAAACTTACTGCCGCGACGATCAGGCCGAAAGGGAGAAGGCTTTCTTCTAACCTCCTCAATTCGACCTGTCGAGCGTCAACGGGCTCGCGCTAGGCGTCCATTTCGTTACTTTCCTCGCCCTCGCCGGGATCGAGAATGCGCTCTGCGATGAGCCCGGAATTCTCGCGGATCGCCTGTTCGATCCGCGTGGCGATTTCCGGATTGCTCTTCAAATAGGTTTTGGCGTTCTCGCGGCCTTGGCCGAGTCTCTGGCTATCATAGGAGAACCAGGCGCCGGATTTTTCGACGACGCCGGCCTTGACCCCGAGATCGACAAGTTCGCCCATCTTCGAAATTCCCGCTCCGTACATGATGTCGAACTCGACCTGTTTGAACGGCGGGGCGACCTTGTTCTTGACCACTTTCACGCGGGTCTGGTTGCCGACCACTTCCTCGCGCTCCTTGATCGAGCCGATCCGGCGGATGTCGAGACGGACCGAGGCATAGAACTTCAGGGCGTTGCCGCCCGTAGTGGTCTCCGGGCTGCCGTAGAGGACGCCGATCTTCATGCGGATCTGGTTGATGAAGATCACCATGGTCTGCGACTTGGAAATCGAGGCGGTAAGCTTGCGCAGCGCCTGGCTCATGAGGCGGGCCTGAAGGCCCGGTTGACTGTCGCCCATTTCGCCGTCGATCTCGGCGCGTGGCGTCAAAGCGGCGACCGAATCGACAACCAGCACGTCGATGGCGCCGGAGCGCACCAGCGTGTCGGTGATCTCCAGGGCCTGCTCGCCGGTATCGGGCTGCGAGATCAGAAGATCTTCGAGATTGACGCCGAGTTTGCGCGCATAGACGGGGTCGAGCGCATGTTCGGCATCGACGAAGGCGCAGATTCCGCCCCGCTTCTGCGCTTCGGCGATCACATGCAGCGTGAGCGTCGTTTTGCCGGAGGATTCCGGTCCGTAAATCTCGATCACGCGGCCGCGCGGCAGGCCGCCGACGCCGAGCGCGATGTCAAGACCGAGCGAGCCCGTCGAAATGGTTTCGATCTCGACGACTTTCTGGCTTTTGCCGAGCCGCATGATCGAGCCTTTGCCGAAGTTGCGTTCGATCTGCGACAAGGCCGCATCCAGCGCCTTGGTCTTGTCCACTGACGTTCCTTCCACAAGGCGGAGATTCGCTTGGGTCATCGATAGGATCCTTCTGGCACGGGCGAGACGAAGAGTGCAACGTGAGCCGACAATTGCCGCATCCGCCGGAGCCGGACGGGGGCGCGATTCCGGGTGTAATGTACCCCTTTTGTTCTCGTCTGCCAAGCGGTTTTTTCGGCAGTGTCTCCAGTTTGAGATTTCAGGAGGGCGGTTATCGGCGTCCCCATGGGCAAAGCGCCTGCCCGACGAACAGATGCCGACAGACTCTCTCCCATTGATCACTTACCGGTGAGCCGGCGACCCAACGCGTAGGCACTCCAACGTATTCCGGACATAATTGCTTGGGTAACCCTCGGATTGTTCGCGGATCGACGGGCGCCGCGGCGCGGCGCGAGCCGGAATCGGAGGCGATCAATACTGAATGGTCCGAAAATCGAAAATCCTTCGGCGTTTGGAAAGCTACTTCCTCAAA
>JASHUD010000097.1 GCA_030040215.1 Methylovirgula sp. | reverse complement strand
CGGTTGCCGAGATGATCGATGTCGTCGATTTCACCGCGTCCGTCGCGCAGATCGACGAGGGCGCGCACCACCGCGATGATGTCGGCCTTGCGCAGCACGCGCATCGTATCGGGCGCATCGAGGTCGAGGCGCATATTCATCTTGACGCGGCCGACGGCCGAGAGATCGTAACGTTCCGAATCGAAGAACAACGAATGGAACATCGCTTCCGCGGTTTCGAGCGTCGGCGGCTCGCCCGGACGCATCACGCGGTAGATGTCGAAGAGCGCGTCTTCGCGCGACGAATTCTTGTCGACCGCGAGCGTGTTGCGGATATAGGGACCGATGTTGACGTGGTCGATGTCGAGCACCGGCAGTTCGGTGAACCCGGCCTCGATCAGCGCCGGCAGCGTCTTCGCGGTGATCTCGTCGCCCGCTTCGGCGAAGATCTCGCCGGTCGCGGGGTTGTAGAGATCGGCGGCGATGAACTGGCCGTGCAGATCGACGTTCTGCGCCTTGATGAACTTGACGCCTTTTTCGACCAGCAGCCGCGCGGCGCGCGCGGTAAGCTTCTTGCCGGCTTCGAGCACGACTTCGCCAGTGTCGGCGTCGGCCATGTCGACGCCGGTTTTGATGCCTTTCATCCGCTCGGGATCGAAAGGCAGGCGCCAGCCGTCGCCGTCGCGGACGTAGGTGACGGTGTTGTAGAACGTCGTCAGAATCTCTTCGCCGTCCATGCCGAGCGCATAGAGCAGCGAGGTCACCGGGATCTTCCGCCGCCGATCGATGCGCGCATAGACGATGTCCTTGGCGTCGAATTCGATATCGAGCCAGGAGCCCCGATACGGAATGATCCGCGCCGCGAACAGAAGCTTGCCCGAGGAATGGCTCTTGCCTTTGTCGTGGTCGAAGAAAACGCCGGGCGAGCGATGCATCTGCGAGACGATAACGCGTTCGGTGCCGTTGACGATGAACGTGCCGTTGTTCGTCATGAACGGCATGTCGCCCATGTAGACATCCTGTTCCTTGATGTCCTTCACCGATTTCGCGCCGGTTTCGGGGTCGACGTCGAAAACGATGAGGCGCAGCGTGACCTTCAGCGGCGCGGCATAGGTCATGCCCCGCTGGCGGCATTCGTCGACGTCGTATTTCGGCGGCTCGAAGACGTATTTGACGAATTCGAGCAGCGCGATTCCGGCGAAATCGGAGATCGGAAACACCGAACGGAACACCGCCTCCAGCCCTTCGTCCAGACGACCGCCTTCCGGCTCCTCGACCATCAGGAACTGGTCGTAGGAAGCCTTCTGCACTTCGATCAGATTCGGCATCTCCGCGACTTCGCGGATATGTCCGAAAAACTTGCGAACGCGCTTCCGGCCGGAAAAGGTCTGCGCTAAAGGTTGGGCCATCGTGCTCCTCACAGGGTGAGTATCGTAGGGGGCGTGCGCCCCCGAAAAATTTGCGCCCCATCTTGGGTCGCGCGGGGCCCTACTCGACCCCCTCTGCAAACTTGCCGGTATCTGCCGCAGCAGGAACGACTCAACGGCCCCGAAGCGCGCTCCGGGACCGTTCAAAAAAGGAAGGAGGCCGCCACCGCGACCGCTTCGATCACTTGAGTTCGACTTTCGCGCCGACCTTTTCGAGAGTGGCCTTGATTTTCTCGGCCTCCTCCTTGGTGGCGCCCTCCTTGAGAGGTTTCGGCGCCGATTCGACGAGGTCCTTGGCTTCCTTCAAGCCGAGGCCCGTAACGGCGCGAACCTCTTTGATCACCTCGATCTTCTTGTCGCCGACGGCGGCAAGGATGACGCTGAACTCGGTCTTCTCTTCGGCCGCCGCGGCAGCCGGTGCCCCGCCGCCCGCCGGGCCCGCCGCGACCGCGACCGCAGCCGCCGCCGAGACACCCCATTTTTCTTCCAGCAATTTGGCGAGCTCGGCCGCTTCGAGCACCGTCAAGCTGGAAAGGTCGTCTACGATTTTCTCAAGATTGGCCATTGAGGTCTTCCTTCGAATTTAGGCGTGAGCAACAGCTGAATTTCAGGCCGCGTCTTTTTCGGAATAGGCTTTTACGACCCGGGCGAGCTTGGCCGCCGGAGCCGCGGTGAGCTGGGCGAGTTTGGTCGCCGGCGCCTGAATGAGGCCGACGATTTTGGCGCGCAGTTCGTCGAGCGAGGGCAAGGTCGCAAGCGAGCGGATCGCCTCGACGTCGAGCGCCGTCTTGCGCATGGCGCCGCCGAGGATCACGAGCTTGTCGTAGTCTTTGGCGAACGCCACGGCGACTTTGGCTGCGACGACCGGATCCTGCGAATAGGCCAGCAAGGTCGGCCCCTTCAGCAGAGCGGCGATCGACGCCATGTCGGTGCCTTCAAGGGCGATCTTGACCAGGCGGTTTTTGGCGACTTGAACGATTGCTCCGGCGGCGCGCATCTGTTTTCGCAGCGTTTGCATCTGGGCGACCGTCAAGCCGGAATAGTGCGCCACCACCACGACCGAACTCGTTCGGAAGACTTCGTTCAGGGCGGCGACGGAGGCTTTCTTTTCAGCTCTGTCCACAATACACTCTCTGTCTCAGGCGGGTTTGCCGCCGGTTGCGTCAGCCTGTGCAGACCTTCGGTCTACCCCGGCGCTACGCCTGTCCTCCGGAACGATGCATCGCCCCGGACAGAGGGATTTGTCCAAAAACAAAGCCTGCAGGAACTACCGCACCCGCACTTCGCATTTCGACCTGACCCCGTCTATGCTGGCGTCTTTCGCGCGCCGGCCGGAACCGGAACGGGCTTTCGACATTAAGCGTAGACGCGAATGCTCCCGAATTTTTCGGGACACGCGCGCCGCGCGCCTGCAGTCTCGGACAGGACATGACCGGTTGGAGACGGTTTGCTTTGCTGCATTGGCAAAACTTGCGTCCCACCGGCCATTCCGCTGCGCCTCACCCGCCGGAGTAGGCCCGACCTGCAAGACGCGGAAGCTGAAAGGGTTTGGGGTTGCGGCTTTGGCCCACAACCCAGAGCCGCCTATTTAACCTCAACCTTGCGCTATGCCAAGGGGGCGAATCCGCATTTTTTCGCCTTGTCAAGCCCCCGCGAGGGCTGTGGGGTCTTCAGATTCGTACCGTTGCCGGATCGACCTTCACTCCCGGGCCCATCGTCGATGAAAGCGCAACCCGCTGAATATATGTGCCTTTCGCACCCTGCGGCCGGGCCTTCGAAACGGCGTCGATGAAGGCTGCGATGTTTTCGACGAGCTTTTTCTGGTCGAATGAAGCCTTGCCGACGCTACCCTGGACGATCCCCGCTTTTTCCACTCGAAATTCGACCGCCCCGCCCTTCGCTGCCTTGATCGCAGCCATGACATCGGTCGTGACGGTTCCCACCCTGGGGTTGGGCATGAGCCCGCGCGGCCCCAGCACTTTGCCGAGCCGGCTCACGAGCGGCATCATGTCGGGCGTGGCGATGCAACGGTCGAACTCGATCGTCCCGGCCTGAACGGTCGTGACGAGATCCTCGGCTCCGACGATATCGGCGCCCGCCGCCTTCGCCTCGTCGGCCTTGGCGCCGCGCGCAAACACCGCGACGCGCTGGGTGCGGCCGGTGCCGTTCGGCAGATTGACGACGCCGCGCACCATCTGGTCGGCATGTTTCGGATCGACCCCGAGATTCATGGCGATTTCGACGGTTTCGTCGAACTTCGCGTTGGCACGTTCCTTCACGAGCTTCACCGCCTCCTCAAGCGGATAAAGCTTGATCCGGTCGATTCCCTCGCGCGCGTTGCGAACCCGTTTTCCGGCCTGGCTCATCGCTTCACTCCACCACTTCGAGCCCGATCGAACGGGCGGAGCCTTCGATCATGCGCGCCGCGGCTTCGACGCTCGCGCAGTTGAGATCGGGCAATTTCTTGGTCGCGATGTCGCGGATCTGCGCCTTGGTGACCGTGCCGACGAAACCGCGCCCGGCCGTCTTAGCGCCCGACTCGATGCCTGCCGCCTTCTTCAGAAAATAGGCCACCGGCGGCAGTTTCATCTCGAAACTAAAGGAGCGGTCCTGGTAGGCGGTGATGATCACCGGAATCGGCGTGCCCTTCTCCATCTGCGCGGTGCGCGCATTGAAGGCCTTGCAGAACTCCATGATGTTGAGACCGCGCTGCCCGAGCGCCGGACCGATCGGCGGCGACGGATTGGCCGAACCCGCCGGCACTTGCAATTTCACATAGCCGGCAATCTTCTTTGCCATGACGTATACCTCACCAAAGACCCGGCGCACCGGGCGGTTGCGGGTGCGTGGTCGGAACGCAACGCCGGTTGGCGGCCGGGCCCGTCTCCCACGCGACTAACCCACTCCCAGAGGGAGAGGGTTCGCCTTAAACTTTCTCCACCTGCGTATATTCGAGTTCGACCGGCGTTGCGCGGCCAAAGATCGAAACGGCCACTTTCACCCGCGAGCGGGCCTCGTCAACCTCCTCGACCGTTCCATTGAAGGACGCAAACGGCCCGTCCGCGACCCGAACCGTTTCGCCGATCTCGTAGGAAATCGACGATTTCGGCCGCTCGACGCCCTCGGCGACCTGCCCCTTGATGCGGTCGGCCTCGGCATCGGAAATTGGCATCGGCTTCTTGTCGGCGCCGAGAAAGCCGGTCACTTTCGGCGTGTTCTTGATGAGATGATAGATCTCGTCGCTTAGATCGCATTTGACGAGCACGTAGCCGGGGAAGAACTTACGCTCGGAATTCACCTTGCGGCCCTTGCGCACTTCGACGACCTGCTCGGTCGGCACTAGAATCTCTTCGAACTTATCGGCGAGGCCGCGCTGAGCGGCCTGTTCGCGAATCGATTCGGCAACCTTCTTTTCGAAATTGGAATAGGCGTGGACGATGTACCAGCGCATGCTCATGGCCGCTGCGAAAGCTCCCTTGAAATCAATGGCCGAGACTCATGATCAAATGCACCATCAGGCGTAGAACCTCGTCGACGGCAAGAAAGAACAGACTCGCCAGGATCACCATCACGATCACGAGCCCCGTCGTGATCAAGGTCTCGCGCCGCGTCGGCCAAGTGACCTTTTCGGCCTCTTGGCGCACCTCTTGAAGAAATTCCAATGGATTGACCATTGTCGCTCACGCGTTCGACGAAGCTTTGCCGGCAAAAGGCCTGGCGGCGCGTTGGACCGCAAAACGCGATCCTAGCATCCCCGCTCCGGCCAAAAAAGTCGCGGCGCGGAGCCGGCCGGCCACGCGCCACATCGAGCCTATATAATCTACGAATTCTTTCCCGCCAAGTCATTTTCCGCCAAGTCATTTTCCACCAAGTCATTTCCACCAAGTCATTTCGGCCGCGGCCGCCGGGCCGGTTCAGATCGCATAGTCCTCGTAGAAGGAATGCGAATTGCGCAGCCGGATGAACACCTCGTCGTCCTGTTTGAGACCCAGGTCGCGATATGCCTGGTTGGTCAATTCGGCGTCGATCGATTGTTGATCGTCATGCCTGACGAGCTCGATATTCACCGCCGCGCCGGCAAAGCCGATATGCGTAACTTTTGCGGCGATCGCCGAACCGTCGGGATTTTCGCGCAGGATCTCGACGTCGTGCGGCCGCACGAACGTGACCGGCGCGGCAGTTTCCGTTTCGTCGTGGGGATGCGGGGCCCCGTCATGACGGGCGTGAAAGAGATTGTAGTTGCCGAGAAAGCGGAACACGAAAGGATTGGCCGGGCGTTCGTAGACCTCCTCCGGTGAAGCGAATTGCTCGATCTTTCCGGCGTTCATGACGGCGATACGGTCGGCGACTTCCAGCGCTTCCTCCTGATCGTGGGTAACGAAAATGGTCGTCACCTTGATCGTATCGTGCAGCTTGCGCAGCCAGCGGCGAAGCTCGCGCCGCACCGTCGCGTCGAGCGCGCCGAACGGCTCGTCGAGCAATAGCACCTGCGGCTCGACCGCAAGCGCCCGGGCGAGCGCGACGCGCTGGCGCTGTCCGCCCGAGAGCTGGTTCGGATAGCGCCTGGCAAAATTCTGCAGCTGCACGAGCGCCAGAAGTTCTTCGACCTTGGCTCGGATCACGGCCTTCGAGGGCCGCTCGCGCCACGGCTTGGAGCGCAGCCCGAAGGCGATGTTTTCGAAGACACTCATCTGTTTGAACAACGCGTAATGCTGGAAGACGAAGCCGATGCGCCGCTTGCCGACATTGGTCGAAGAGACGTCGACGTCGTCGAACAGCACCTCTCCGCTGCCGGGATCGGCATCCTCGATGCCGGCGATGATGCGCAGCAACGTGGTCTTCCCCGAGCCGCTGGGTCCAAGCAGAGCGACGAGTTCGCCCGAGTTGACCTTAAGGCTCACGTCCTTGAGCGCCTGCGAGGAGCCGTAGGATTTGCTGATCCTCCGCACTTCTATGCTCATCGGACTTTACCTCCATCTCGAGGGGTTCGGCGACTTGGGTTCGGTTGGTTTTCCATTCGACGACGCTTTTGATGATGAGGGTTACGATCGCCAGCCCGGCCAGCAAGGTTGCGACGCTGAACGCCGCTTGCATATCATAATCGTTCCAGAGCTTTTCGATGCGCAGCGGCATCGTGTCGTTGATGTCGATATGGCCGGAGACGACGGAGACCGCGCCGAACTCCCCGAAAGCGCGGGCGGTGCAAAGGATCGCGCCGTAGAGCAACCCCCATTTGATGTTGGCGAGCGTGACGGTGCGAAACGTGCGCCAACCGCCGGCGCCGAGCGAAAGCGCAGCAAGCTCCTCCTCCGATCCCTGCACGTCCATCAGCGGGATCAGCGAGCGCGCCACAAAGGGAAACGTCACGAAGATCGTAGCGAGCACCATCGCCAGAGGCGTGAAGATGATGCCGTCATAGGTGCGCGCGAACGCCAATGGCCACCAATGGCCGGCAAAGCCCTGCCAGGTGAGCGAGGTCGGGTCGGGCCATTCCAAGTTTGTGGCCCAAGCGCCGAAAATGCCGCCGCGCCCAAACAGCAGCACGAAAATGAGGCCGGCAATCACCGGCGAAATCGAGAACGGCAGATCGATCAACGTAACCAACAATACGCGGCCCTTGAAGCGGAATTTGGTGATCGCCCAGGCCGCAGCGAGTCCGAAGACGATGTTGAGGGGCACGACGATCGCGGCGATGACGCAACTCAAGCGGATCGAACTCCAGGTGAGCTCCGCGCTGCCGCGCTCAGCGGAGAGTTTCTGCCGCTCGGGCAGAGTCAGTTTGGCCTCGGGGTTCGGCGCCGGCACGTAGAACGTATCGACATAGGCGCCGATGCCGTTCGACAGCGCCTGCGAGAAAACATTGACCACGGGCAGCACCACGAACCCCGTCAAAAATAGCACCGTCAGCGCGACGAGCAGACGGCCCACAAAGGATCGTTTGGCGGGGCGCCGCACCGCCGGCACATCCGCCATCTGCGCTTTGACAATCGGGGCGCCTGTCATGCCTATGCCACCGCCAGCTGGCGATGTCTCGCCCAGAATTCGATGCCGTTGATGCCGAGCAGAACGAGGAGCGCGATAACGAGCAGAACCACGCCCATCGCCGTCGCCTGCGGCGTCTGAAATTCATCGAGCTTGATGACGATTTGCAGCGGCACGATCTGCGATTTGCCGGGAATGTTGCTGGCGATGAAGATGACCGACCCGTATTCGCCGATGGCGCGCGCGAAAGCGAGCGCGACGCCGCTCAGCCACGCGGGAAAAATCTCCGGAAAGATCACGCGACGAAACGTCGTCCAACCGTTCGCGCCGAGGCTGTGGGCCGCCTGCTCGAATTCCGCATCCCATTCCTGCAGCACCGGCTGCACGGTACGCACGACGAAAGGAAGACCGACAAAAACCAAGACGATGACGATGCCGGTATTGGTGTTGCTGAACGGAAGGTCGAGCCAGGAGAGCGCGCCGGGCGAAAAGAGATCGGGATGCCCGCCATAGGCCGCCAGCAAATTCGCAGCGGCGACGATGTGATCGCCCAAGCCGCCGATCCACCCATCCTTGAGATAGAGTGCGCTGAACGTGATGCCGGCGACCGCGGTCGGCAAGGCGAACGGTAAATCGATCAGCGCGTCGAAAAACCGCCGTCCGAAAAATGGCTCGCGCACCAGCACCCAGGCGACGATCAGGCCGAAAACACCGTTAATCGCCGCGGCAATGACCGAGGCGCCGACGGTGAGCTTGAACGCGGCGACGACCACCGGATCGACGATCGTCGCGGCAAACTCGTGCCAGGAAAGCTGCGTCGTCTTGACGACGAGGCCCGCGAGCGGCAGCAAGACGAGCAGCGAGAGATAGAACAGAGTATACCCGAGCGTGAGCGGCAAGCCCGGAATGACACGGGTGACGCGAGCCATGAATCAGTCTCTCACGAAGAGCGGCAGCGCCGCTCGCCAATCAAGGAACGTCGCGGCCAAGATACCGACAATGCGCGCGCCGATCTAGTTCGTCGGCTTATAGATCTGATCGAATATGCCGCCGTCGGCGAAGAATGTCTTCTGCGCTTTCGCCCAACCGCCGAAGGCTTGATCGACGGTAAAAAGCTTCAGAACCGGGAAGTCAGCAGCGTATTTTTTCAGGGTCGCGACATTGCGCGGGCGGTAATGCCATTGCGCGATTACCTCCTGCGCCTCTTTCGTATAAAGGAAAT
This sequence comes from Methylovirgula sp., assembly GCA_030040215.1. Taxonomy (GTDB): domain Bacteria; phylum Pseudomonadota; class Alphaproteobacteria; order Rhizobiales; family Beijerinckiaceae; genus Methylovirgula. Next base: position 853 of record JASHUD010000097.1, on the reverse strand, counting down.
TGAGATAGGCCTCGGCGACGGCGCGCGTGCCCTTCTTGTCGACGACCGAGTCGACCACCGCGACCGGCGGCTCGGCGAGGATGCTGACCGAGGGATAAACGATCTCGAACTTGTCTTTGCCGAACTCGTCCTGCGCGAGATAGAGTTCATTCTCCCAATTGACCAGCACGTCGCCAATGCCTTTTTGGGCGAACGTCACCGTCGCACCGCGTCCGCCGGTGTCGAGGACCGGCACGTGCTTGTAAAGTTTGGCGACCGTCGCCAAGGCCGCGGCGCTATTGTAGATTGGGAAGCTCTTTGCCGCCTTGCCGTCGGCGATTGAAGCTTCGAGACCTTCCTTGGTCGAAAGGTCGTAGGTCTTCGCGCCGGCCGTCGCGCCCCAGAGCGCGAGAAAAGCCCAGCGTGCCACGCCGCTGGTCTTGGGATTGGCGACGATCACCTGCACGCCGGGACGCAGCAAATCCTGCCAGTCGTGCATATGCTTGGGATTGCCCTTGCGCACCAGAAACGCGACCGTCGAAGTGTAAGGCGCGGAATTATAGGGGAGTCTGTCCTGCCAGCCGGGCTTGATGAGTCCCGCTCTCTCGATCGCATCGATGTCCCAGGCGACCCCCAAGGTCACCACATCGGCCTGGAGGCCGTTAACGACGGAAAGCGCCTGCCTGCCCGAGCCGCCGTGGGACTGTTCGACAAGGACGCTGACGCCGGTCTTCGCCTTGTAGGCGTCGATGAAAAGGTCGTTGACGGCCGCGTAGAGTTCGCGGGTCGGATCGTAGGAGACGTTCAAAATCGTGACGTTCTGGGCGCCGCGGGCTTGCATGGCCCAACCGCCCGCCAATGCCACGCCGCCGGC
>JASHUD010000096.1 GCA_030040215.1 Methylovirgula sp. | reverse complement strand
GCCGCACCTGACGAGCTCGGCGTCGCGACCGAGGAGTTCCTGACTCTTGAGGCAAAGGGCTGGAAGGGGAGGCGCGGCACGGCGCTGCTGAATTCCCCCGAGCGCGCCGCTTTTGCACGCGGCGGGACAACGGCGCTTGCAGCCGAACGCAAATTGATGATTGGGCGGCTTGCCTGCGGTGCCGTGCCGATCGCCATGGCGCTCGTGCTCAGGAGCGCCGGGCACGCCTTCTATTGGAAGATGGCCCACGACGAGAATTACGCGCTCTATTCGCCGGGCGTTCTGATGAGCGTCGAACTCACGCGAGCGTTATTGAGCGACCCTGGAATTACGATGGCCGATTCCTGCGCCGGCCCGGAACAGATGATCGGTCATCTCTGGAAAGAGCGCATAACGGTCGCCGATTTCTTCGTGGCGATCGATGCCGACCGCAAAAAGTTCGCGGCGAGCGCCACGATTGAATCGGCGCGGCGCGCCTTGCGCGATCGATTGAAGTCGATCTTCCAGGTGCTGCGCCGGATGAAAGTTGCGAACGGGAAACGGCACACGCAACCTTGCGCATCAATACCGGCTCGGCCGCCGTCGAAGAGCCCGCCTTGCGTTACATCTATTTTCTTTCCGGCTATTTTTTCTCGTAGGTGTTTTCGCTCTCGCGGGCTGGCCCCACACACATAAACTGGCCGGAGGCGGCGACAAGGGGCAGGCAATTGGTTAGCTTGATCGCGCGACTGGACGAGATTGAGATCGGCGCCGCTCCGGTCGAAGGAGCGGCGATCCCGCGCATGGAAAAGCTCAGCCTGGATATCGTGGGTCCCGAAGCCGCGGCGGCCCATATTGGCGAATGGCGTCAACTCGCCGCCAATTGTCTCGAACCCAATTGTTTTCTCGAGCCTGGCTTCGCGCTTCCCGCGGCCAATCACCTCGCCAAGGGCCATCCGCCGCATTTCATTCTCGTCTGGGAAGGCCCTGCGCGCCGCAAGCTGCTGGGCCTTTGCCCGCTTGAGCCGCCACGGCCTTTCGTGCCCTTTGCTCAGGCGCGGATCTGGACGCATGCGCAAGCGCCTCTGGGCACGCCGCTGCTCGACCGCCATCGCGCCGAGGAAGCCCTCGCGGCGATCTTCGCCTTTTTACGGCAGCGGCAGCCAAAATCGGCCGGGCTGATGTTTCCGTCGCTTCCGCAAGACGGCGCCACTGCCCGCCTTGTGATGGCGTTGGCCGCCGCCGAAGGACGCCCCGTGCGCCAATTCGCCGTGCATCGGCGCGCCATGCTCTCGGGCGGCGTGGATCGCAATCAGGATCTCGAAGGATCGTTTCGATCCAAACGCCGCAAGAATGTCAACGGCGCGCGCCGGCGGCTTGAGGCCGAAGGCGCCGTGAGCTTCCGATTGTCGAGCGAGCCCGAAGAACTCGGCGTTGAGGGCGAACGTTTTCTGGCGCTCGAAGCGAAGGGCTGGAAGGGCCGGCGCGGCACCGCCCTCTTGAAATCGCCGGCACGAGCGAATTTCGCCAATGGCGTCATCGCCGCATTAGGGGCGGAGCGGAAATGCCGGATCGCGAGCCTCGATTGCGGCGGCAGGCCGGTTGCCATGGCGATCGTGCTGCAGAGCGGCGATCGGGGCTTCTTTTGGAAGATCGCTTACGACGAAGCCTTCGCTGCCTTCTCGCCCGGTGTTCTCCTGACCTTGGAATTGAGCCATGCGCTGCTCGCCGACAGAGGCTTGGCGCTCATTGATTCCTGCGCCACGGCTGATCATCCGATGATCGATCACCTGTGGCGGCAGCGCATGACGCTTGCCGATGTCTTCGTCGCGGCCGGCGCCAATCACAAGAGATTTTCAGCGGCCGTGGCTTACGAACTTGTCCGCCGTAATCTGCGCGGCCTGCTCAAAGGTATTGTGCAGCGCCTGCGCCGGCTGAAAGACTCGTTGGCGAGGCGATCCGCGCGCTAGGACGCGATCGGCTAGTTTTGGGAAGCCCGCAGGGCGCTCCTCGCCCAGTCCTTCAATGAACTCCTGAAAGATACATTGCCGGGACGTCGATTGGGTAACGGTTAGCCTTGCGTTTGTTCGAGGGAGGCGCGAGATGCAAGATCAGCGCGCCTCCCCCAAATTCCGTAGGGATAGCCGCCGGATTCAAATCACGTAGGATTTCAGCGGCGCGAAACCGTTGAAGCCGACCGACGAATAGGTCGCCGTATAGGCCCCGGTCCCCTCGATCAGCACTTTCGAGCCGATCTCCAGGCTGACCGGCAGCGGATACGGCTGCTTTTCGTAGAGCACATCGACCGAGTCGCACGAAGGTCCGGCAATCACGCACGGCTCGGTCGGATCGGAGTCGAAGGGCGTGCGGATCGGATAGCGGATCATCTCGTCCATAGTCTCGGCCAAACCGTTGAACTTGCCGATGTCGAGATAGACCCAACGCAGCTCGTCACCGTCCGACTTCCGCGAGATCAGCACGACCTCGGCTTCGATCACGCCGGCATTGCCGACGAGGCCGCGGCCCGGTTCGATGATCGTCTCGGGGATGCAGTTGCCGAAATGTTTGCGCAGCGCCCGGAAGATCGCCTGCCCATAGGTCTTCACCGTCGGCACGTCCTTCAGGTATTTGGCCGGAAAGCCGCCGCCGACGTTGACCATTTGAAGGCCGATGCCGCGCTCCGCCAGATCGCGGAAGATCGCCGCCGATGCTTTGAGCGCGTGATCCCAGCTCTTCGGATTGGGCTGTTGGGAGCCGACGTGGAAGGAAAGCCCGTAAGCCACGAGACCTAGGCTATGGGCGCGTTCCAGCACCCGCGCCGCCATCGCCGGCGCGCAGCCGAATTTGCGCGACAGCGGCCATTCGGCGCCGTTGTTGTCGCAGAGGATGCGGCAGAAGACGCGCGAGCCGGGCGCGGCGCGGGAGATCTTTTCGACCTCGGCTTCGCAATCGACCGCGAATAGCCGCACGCCAAGCTCGTAAGCCCGGGCGATGTCACGCTCCTTCTTGATCGTATTGCCATAGCTGATGCGCTCCGGCCCGGCGCCGGCGGCAAGCACCCGCTCGATCTCGGCGAGCGAAGCGGTGTCGAAGGACGAGCCGAGCTGCACCAGGAGTTCGAGAATCTGCGGGTCCGGATTGGCCTTGACCGCGTAGTAGACCCGGGTGTCGGGCAGCGCTTTGGCGAAGGCCAGGTAGTTGTCGCGCACGACTTCGAGGTCGAGGACGAGGCATGGGCCTTCCTCGCGTCGGCTGCGCAGGAATTCGAGGATACGATCGGTCATCGCGGCATCCCTTCGAAGGCGCGGCCGGGGCCGCGCACGCGAACCAAGCTTCGGGTGGTGGCGAGGACGGAGGCGACGGGTTGTGGAGACGCCGTCGCTTCGAATCTACCGCCACCGGTGACGCACAACCCGCCTTTTGGGCGACGCTGTCGTCAGATGCTGCGCCGTCAGGCTATGAGTCGCGCGGCACAGGCTGCCGTTCGAACCATCATCGCCTTCGCTTGGAATGGGATGAATTCCCGTTCCGCACGCCCGGCAAGAGAGACAAGCCTCTTCGGTAAGCCAGGTTTGGAAACTGGCAGAGACGAAAAAGCCCGGTCCGTCGTTGCTTTAAGTCGCGTCCCCCGTTTGGCGGGGTTTGCCGGTTTGCCTCCGGCTATCGATCTTTACGAGCGGTTAACCGGCCTCTTGTCCGGATCCCCGCCCATCGACACACGACCACAGGCACGTGCGAAAGTGGGCAGACCGGAAAATAAGAAGATCTGCGCACATTACAAGTTTTTTTTTCAAGCGATCGCGACGTTGCCGGACGCGGCCGCCGACGGTGTCGCAATTCCGACTCCGAAATGACGACATTGCCGGGCTTGCCGGCCCCGGCAAAGCCTATTACCGCTCGTAGCGGGGTTGTCAGGCGAGTGGCTCTCTTGCAATCCTGCGCATCCGCATCCTGCGTACGTTGTCACGGATCATGGCCGAACTTACCCGCCGCAAGCTCGCCGCGCTTTTTGCCCATTCGGTTCTCGCCCATCCGCTTCTCGCTCGAAGCGCGTGCGCATCCGCTGCGCTGGCGTTGACGATTGATCGGTCGTCGGCGCAGGTCGCCCCGACCGCGCCGCCGCAATTCGGCTATGCCGACGTCGTGCGCCGCGCCCGGGCGCTTGCCGCCACGCCGTTCGACAATGCACCGCCGGTTTTGCCGGGCCCTTTGAAGAATTTCGATTTCGACACTTGGCGCGATATCCGCTTTCGCCCTGAGAAGGCATTCCTGAATTTCCCCGGCAGTCTGTTCCACCTTGAGCTCTTTCACCTCGGCCATCTCTTCCTGCGCCCGGTGACGGTCAATACGATCCGCGGCGGCATCCCGACGCCGATCCCGTATACCCCCGACCTCTTCGATTACGGCCATACCAAGCTCGATGCGACCCTCCCGATTAATCTCGGCTTCGCCGGATTCCGGCTGCATTTCCCGCTCAACAACCCGGCCGTCTTTGACGAGGTAATCGCCTTTCTGGGAGCGAGCTATTTCCGCTTTCTCAGTCGCGGCCAACGCTATGGGCTCTCGGCACGCGGGCTCGCCGTCAACGCCGGAGGGCCGGGAGAGGAATTTCCGTTCTTTCGCGAATTCTGGATCGACACGCCGCAGCCCAACGTCGCCCATGCGACGATCTACGCGCTTCTCGACGGGGCGGCGGCAACCGGCGCCTATCGCTTCGATCTCTATCCGGGAGCCGATTCGGCGGTCGAGGTTACGATGACTCTTTTTCCGCGCGACAGCACGGTGAAGTTCGGCCTCGCGCCGCTTTCCTCGATGTTCTTCATCGGCGAGAACGACCATCGCTATAACGATGATTTCCGCCGTGAGCTGCACGATTCCGACGGCCTGCTCATCAATTCGGCGACCGGCGAATGGATCTGGCGGCCGCTGCGCAACCCGCCGAGCCCGGCGGTCTCGACCTTCCTCGACCATGAAGTGCACGGCTTCGGGCTTCTGCAGCGCGACCGCAATTTCGACCATTATCAGGATCTCGATCTCGCCTACGAACTGCGGCCGAGCTATTTCATCGAGCCGCACGGCAGCTGGGGCGACGGCGAGATCGAGCTCATCGAGCTTCCGACCTCGGACGAGGCCAGCGACAATATCGTCGCTTCCTTCGTTCCCAAGAACGTGCCGGAAGCCGGCCGCAACTACGCCTATCGGATCACCTCGAGCCTTTCCTTCGAACGGCTCTCGCCCAACGGCCGGGTCGTCGGCACCTATCAGACGGCGGCCAAGGCGCTGGGCTCGGCGGAGCCGATCGAACCCGGCTCGCATCGGTTCATCGTCGATTTCGCCGGCGGCGATCTCGCCTTCTACGCCCAAGATCCGCGGTTGGTGGAGGTCGTCCCGAGCACCAGCCAGGGCAAGATCCTGCGCTCTTGGATCGTTCCCAACCCGCATATCAATGGGTTTCGCGCCACGATCGACCTGCAACTCGATCCCGGCCAATCGACCGACCTGCGAGCCTTTCTGCGCACCGGCACGCGGGCGCTGACGGAGACCTGGACCTATCCTTGGCGCGCTTAGCCGCTCCGTTATTCTCCCGGCGGCTCGCGCAGGCGCGCCAAGTCGAACGCCTCGACGTCCTGCAACAGTTCGATGAAGGCGGTCGCGCCGTAGTCGGCCGAGGCCTCGCCCTTTTCAGCGCTCGCCGCGGCCGCATTGCCCAATGCGCCCGAGGTGGAAAGATCTTGGGCCATCCAGCCAAAGCCGGTCGGGCGGCCGATCCGCAACCAAGTGAAGTCGGATTCGATGGCCTTGCCTTGCGAAGCGAAATCGTCGAGCGCATCGCGGCGCACGAGGTCGGGACGGAAGCTCAGCATCAGCGATGTCTCGACATCGCCGGCATGGACGCCGTGTGCCAGTTCCTCGGCCGAAAAGAGCCCGTCCGGATAGCCGAACCGGTGCCACGTCGC
>JASHUD010000095.1 GCA_030040215.1 Methylovirgula sp. | reverse complement strand
GTCGCCGTTCCCAAGCCGACCGCCGAAGGCGATGAGGCGCTCAGCTATAAGACGGTCGTGTTCGGCATGTTGGAACTTGCCAAACAATTCCCCGCCGATGCGCGCGCGCGGGGCGCGCAAGGAACGGCGACGATCTATTTCGAGATCAACGACGATGGCAGCGCGAAGAACATCCGGCTTCTGAAGTCGAGCGGCGATACCGAACTCGACGCGGAAAGCCTGGCGGTCGTGCTGCACGCCTCGCCGTTTCCGAAGCCTCCGCCGGGCGCCCGGCGGGTTTTTGCCGCCGACATCGAGTTCGATCCCGCCGAGCGTTGAGCCATTACCGGCGTTCGGCGAGCGTCTCGATCGCCTGCACGATGAGCGCCAAGTCGCTCGGGCGCGACAGGCGATGATCGGCGTCTTTGACGAGGCTCAAGACCGCGGGATCGCCGGCAAGATGTTCGACCAGCGCCACGGCGTGTTGCCAGGCTACGTCCTCGTCTTTCATGCCTTGCACGATATGAACCGGGCAGTGGGAGCGGATCTCGGTGTCGAGCAGCAGATGCCGGCGCCCTTCTTCGATGAGCTTGCGCGTGATCCGATACGGCGAATCGGAATAGGCGGAGGGAAGCAGACAGACGCCTTCCGTTTCGAGCGCCGCGCGGGAGGCCGGCGGCAGCTTTTGGAAGATTAGCCGTTCGGTCATGTCGACGGCCGGCGCGAGCAGCACCAATCCGCCGAGACGGTCCAGTTCGCGGCTTCGCGCCAAGGCACGCGCGGCGAGCAGCGCCAGCCATCCGCCCATCGAGGAGCCGACGAGAATTTGCGGGCCGGCGGTTTGCGCACGAATGACCGCAAGGGTTTCCTCGAACCAGGCGCCGATCGTCCCCGCCTCGAAGGAGCCGTCGGATTCGCCATGGCCCGAATAGTCGAAGCGGAGATAGGCATGTCCCGCGCGGGCGGCGTAGCCGTCAAGAAACTCCGCCTTGGTCGAACGCATGTGCGACATGAATCCGCCCAGCCAGACGAGGCCGGGAAGCGCGTCCGCCCCCGCCGGGCGGCGCAGATAGGCGATGCGTCGTCCCTCGCCCAAAGCGAGGAACTGTGGACGAAGCTCCGCCTCGGCGATCCCGGTTTGCGGTTGCATCTCTTTCGCCTCTATGTTCGTGCCATGAGTCGTAAGGGCCATAGAGCCCGGTTGACCTCTCCGGGGCACGCGCCTTGTTGCACGTGATGCGGCGGCAATCGAGCGACGGATTGGTCGAACGCGGCGCGCATCCGCTTGCCGGGCTCGCGATCCTGCAGATTATACCGGAATTGCATGCGGGCGGCGCCGAGGCCGCGACGATCGATGTCGCCGCGGCGCTCGCCGATGTCGGCGCCAGGCCGCTGGTGGCGAGCGGCGGCGGCCGGATGGTAAGCGAGCTGCAGGCGAAAGGCGGCATTTGGCTGCCGTTTCCGGCGCGCAGCAAAAATCCCCTCGCGATGCTGCTCAACCAGCGCGGCTTGATGCGGCTGATCGAGCAGGAAAACGTCGCACTCGTTCATGCCCGCTCCCGCGCTCCGGCGTGGGCCGCCTATGCAGTGACCCGGCGCACCAAGATCCCGTTCGTGACCACCTATTATGGTGCCTATTCCGGCAATAACGCGCTCAAATTGCGCTACAACTCGATCATGGCGAAGGGCGACGCGGTGATCGCCAATTCGCTCTATACCGCGCGCTGCGTCGCCGAACTCCATCCTTTCGCCGCCGCCAATATCCGTGTCATCGAACGCGGCATCGATCTGCGCGTCTTCAACCCCCAAGAGGTTGATCCGGCGCGCGTGAAAAACCTCAGGCGGATTTGGGGGGTCGCAAGCGATGAGAGAATCGTTCTGCTGGCGGCGCGGTTTGCCGCTCGGAAGGGTCATAAGACGCTGATCGAGGCGGCGCGCCTTCTCATCGCGGCGGGACTTTCCGGCACGAAGTTCATCCTGGCCGGCGACGACCAGGGGCGCGGCGCCTATGTCCGGGAAATCGACGCGGCGATCAGGGAAGCCGGACTGACCGGCACGGTGCGGCGCGTCGGACATTGCGCCGATATGCCCGCCGCGTTGCTCGCCGCCGCGGTTGCGGTCGTGCCATCGACGGAACCCGAATCCTTCGGCCGCGTCGCCGTCGAAGCGCAGGCCATGGGAACGCCGGTCGTCGTTTCCGATCTTGGCGGTCTTAGCGGGATCGTTCTTTCCCCACCCGATGTCGATTTTGCGTTCCGGACCGGCTGGCGCGTGCCAAGCGGTCAGGAGCGGCCGCTCGCCAAATCGATCTTCGAGGCTCTGACGCTTGGGGCAGCGGCGCGCGACGCGCTTTTGCTGCGCGCTCGCGCCCATGTTCTGAACCGGTTTTCCGTCGAGCGCATGAAAACCGAAACTCTCGCCGCCTATGCGGCGTTAGTCCGTCCGCAAACCTGACCAGGGCGGAATGGGGACGCCTCACGACGAGATTCGCTAAAATGTCACGACAATGTCGGCGCGCCGCCTTGGCTCCATTGACTTCGCCGCCCAATGCAACGATTCTCAAAGGTGGGTCTGACGAGATCTCGGCTGCCAACCGGCATTCCGCGGAAATCGGCGGATCCGATCCTTCACTAGAGGAGACCAGCCCATTCGCCGTCCCATGAAGAGTGCTCAGGCCCCGCAAAAGGACGGGCCGCGTATCAACCATGAAATCCGCGCTCGCGAAGTTCAACTCATCGATGCGGAAGGGCGCAACCGAGGCATCGTTGAAGCCGCCGAAGCCCAGCAATCCGCCGACGAAGCCGGCCTCGACTTGGTCGAGATCGTTCCGACCGCCGATCCTCCCGTCTGCAAGATCTTGGATTACGGCAAGTTCCGCTTTCTCGAACAGAAGAAGGCGGCGGAAGCGCGCAAAAAACAGAAGGTCGTCGAGATCAAGGAGATCAAGCTCAGGCCCGGTATCGACGAGCACGACTACGGCGTGAAGATGAAATCCGTACGCCGCTTCTTCGACGAAGGCGACAAGGTGAAAGTCACCTTGCGCTTCCGCGGCCGCGAAATGGCCCACCAGGAACTTGGATATAAGCTCCTCGATCGGGTGCGCGCCGAGACCTTGCCCTTCGCCAAGGTCGAGACCGAGCCTTTAATGGAAGGCCGCCAGATGGTGATGGTCTTGGCGCCAAAATAGGCCGCAACGGCAAATGCAATGGCGGAATAGCAACCGAAGTCCCCCGAGGTTGCCTTGGCCGCGACTTTGCGCTTATAACCCGCGCTTCTTGGAACCGCCCGGCTGAAAGGGCTGCCGTGGCGGTTCTTGCGCTCGTTCGGTAAACGAACGGAGCGGGAATTCCCCGCTCAAAACAACACGCGGCGCCCCGGCGCCTCACGGAGACGAGCAAATGCCCAAGTTGAAGACCAAATCGGGCGCCAAAAAGCGCTTCAAGCTGACGGCAACCGGCAAAGTGATCCATGCCCAACGTGGCAAGCGCCACGGCATGATCAAGCGTACCAAGAAGCAGATCCGCAATTTGCGCGGCACCAAGGTCCTATTCAAGACCGACGGCGAGAACGTGAAGAAGTTCTTTCTGCCCAACGCCTGATTTTCAATCTTTGTTCGGAGATCTGCCATGGCTCGCGTCAAGCGCGGCGTCACCTCGCACGCCAAACACAAGAAAACCCTGAAAGCCGCCAAGGGATTCTACGGGCGGCGCAAGAATACGATCCGCGCCGCCAAGGCTGCCGTCGACCGCTCGATGCAATGGGCCACGCGCGACCGCAAAAGGAGAAAGCGCGAGTTCCGCGCATTGTGGATCCAGCGCCTCAACGCCGCGGCGCGCGAATTCGGGCTCACCTATTCGCGATTTATCGACGGCCTGTCGCGCGCCGGCATCGAGGTCGACCGCAAGGTGCTTTCCGAGCTCGCGATCCGCGAGCCCGTTGCCTTCAAAGCAATCGTCGAACAGGCGAAGGCCGCCCTGCCCGCCAAGGCTTGAGGCCTTCCCTAATCCAACTGCATGCGCTTTCGCCGGCCGTGATGCACGAAGGTGTGGCGGTGGCGGTGCCGATAAGCGTAGGTATGGCGGTTCGCGCCGGCCGGCACAGGGCCAAGCCGATGCATGTGCGCGACGGGCCCGAAGGAGGCAAGGCACCGATTATAGGCGTCGGCCGCTTGGATCTTGTCGCAATCCTTGATGGACCTCGGCGCCGCGCCAGGCGACGTCGCGACCAGACCGAACCCAAGCGCCGCAAACAGCAGCAGCATCGCTCGCAAGCTTTTTATCCCCTCAGAATAGCGCCTGTCCTGGCGCCGACTTCCGCAACGATCCGGCCGGCCACCGCGCCGATCTCGGTGTCCGTCAGCGTGTGATCGCGCGGCTGCAGAGTGACAGCCACGGCAACCGACTTCTTGCCGGCCGCAATCCCCTTGCCTTCGTAGACGTCGAACACGGTGACATCGGCGACGAGAACGCGGTCCGCGGCACTTACCGCGTTCACGATCTCGGCGGCATTCACGTCGCGATCGACCACGAAAGCGAAATCGCGCTCGACCGGCATGAATTCGGAAAGTTCCAGCTTCGGCTTGGTCTTCGTCGCCTTCGATTTGGGCGCCGGTATGTCATCGAGCCGCAATTCGAACGCGACCACGGGCGCGGCGATGCCGAATGCGTCGAGCACGGCCGGATGAAGTTCGCCGAAATGGCCGACGACGTTCTTCGGCTTGAATTGCAGCGTGCCTGAGCGGCCGGGATGAAACCAAGGCGGGGCGCCCGGTACGACCGCCAAACCGCCGAGCGGCGCGCCGAGCGCGCCGAGCAGCGCCAATGCGTCGGCCTTGGCATCGAACGGATCGGCGTTCGCTTCGCTCGCTGCCCAGTGCCGTCCGACAGCGGCGAGCCGCGCCCGGCCAACTCGCACGCCGGCGGCAGAGATTTTCTGGTCGGCCGGCTCCGTTCCTTCGAAGATCTGTCCGACTTCGAACAGGGCAACGTCGGGAAAGCCGCGGTCGGCATTGCGCTTGGCGGCGGCAACGAGGCCCGGCAGCAGACTCGGCCGCAAATCCGAAAGATCCGCGGCGATGGGATTGGCAAGAACCAACGCCGCGTCGCCGCCGCCGAAGAGAACCGCCTGCTCGTGCGAGACGAAGGACCAGCAGACCGCTTCGAGCATGCCGTTGGCGGCAAGCGCCCGCTTGGCCGTGCCGGTGCGCCGTTGCAACGGATCGAGGACCGGCGTTGCGACCTTGGTTTCGTCCGCGGCGAGCGGCTCGGCGGGCACCCGCTCGAGTCCGGCGATGCGCAGGATTTCCTCGACGAGATCGGCTTTGCCTTCGATGTCGGGGCGCCAGCTCGGCGCTTCGACGACGACGAGGTCGCTGTTGCCGACTACATTGGCGAGTTTGAAACCCAGATGCTCGAGGATTCCGGTCATTTCCGAGATCGGGAACTCGACGCCGGTCAGCCGGCGCACCTCGCTCCACGGAAAGGTGATCCGCGTCTTCGTATCCGGCACGTGACCGGCAAGGACGATTTCCGAAGCAACGCCGCCGCAGAATTCGAGCGCGAGTTTCGTCGCGTATTCGATGCCGGGCAGACAAAAGGCCGGATCGACGCCGCGCTCGAAACGATAGCGCGCGTCCGAAGCGATGCCGAGGCGACGGCCGCTGCGCGCAATATTGCGCGGAGCCCACAAGGCCGATTCGATGAGCACTGCGGCCGTCTCTTCGGTGCAGCCCGACGCCGCGCCGCCGATGATGCCGGCAATCGATTGCACGCCAGCTTGATCGGCGATGACCAAGATTTCCTCGTCGAGCGCATAGGTCTTGCCGTCGAGCGCCAGCAAGCTTTCCCCGGAACGCGCGCGACGCACGCAGAGATTGCCGCGGATCTTGCCCGCATCGAAGACGTGAAGCGGCCGCGCCCGATCGAAGGTCAGGAAATTGGTGATGTCCACGAGCGCGTTGATGGGGCGCAGGCCGACCGCCGTGAGCAGTCTCTGCATCCATGCCGGACTCGGCCCGTTCTTGACGCCGCGCACCAGACGCAGCGCGAAGGCCGGCGCGAGATGCCGATCGTCCGGCGCGAGATCGAGTTTCACGCCGACCGGGCAAGGGAAGTTGCCGGGGACCGGCGCGACGCGCGGCGTGATCAAATCGCCGAGGCCGGCGGCGGCAAGATCGCGGGCGATGCCGGCGACCCCCGCCGCGTCGGGGCGGTTCGGGGTCAAGTTGATCTCGACCGCCGGATCGTCGAATCCGGCCCATTGCGCGAACGCCGCGCCGACCGGCGCATCCGCCGGAAGTTCGAGAATGCCGTCGTGATCCTGCGAAAGTTCGAGTTCGGCGCCGGAAACCAGCATGCCGTTCGACTCGACGCCGCGAATGACGCCTCTGGCGAGCGTCGTCTGCTTGCCGGGAATATGCGCGCCGGGCGCGGCGAACACCGACTTCAGGCCGATGCGCGCGTTGGGCGCGCCGCAGACCACCTGAACCGGCTTGTCGCCGCCGTGATCGACGAGGCAGACACGCAGCCGGTCGGCATTGGGATGCGGCTTCGCCTCGACGATCGCCGCCACGACGAAGTCCTTGAGCGAAGCCGCCGGATCGGAGACGCGCTCGACTTCGAGCCCGACCCTCGTCAACGTCGCGACGATCGCGTCGAGCTTGGCGTCGGTTTGCAGATGCCGCTTAAGCCAGGAAAGCGTGAACTTCATTGCTCAAACGCCGCGCTGCTCGGAGAATCGGCCGCATTTGCGGTAACGGACGAGATAGGTCGGCACCAGAGTCTCAAAGGATTCCGGCACGATTCCGAGCGCTGCCAGCGTGCGCCCTTCGGCCAAAGCCTGCCGCGAGACGACGTTGTCGCTGCGCAAAAGCTCGACCTGGTCAGGGGTGAGCACGAACGTCTCCGGCAGCAGGCCTAACGACAGTTTCGCCGCGGTCTCGGTGAGAAGCCCGATGAGTTTCGCCGGACCGAACGGGATCGACAGCAACAGACGCTTGCGTTCCGTCGATTCGAGGACGAATTCCATGATCGCGCGCAGGCTGCGCACTTCCGGTCCGCCTAGTTCGTAGATGCCCTGCCCGACCTCGCCATCGAGCGCGAGCGCCACGACCTTCGCCACGTCGCCCGCATAAACCGGCTGCAGCTTGGTGCGGCCGCCGCCGATCAGCGGCAGCGCCGGCATGAAACGCGCCATGGTCGCGAAACGGTTGAAGAATTGATCTTCCGGTCCGAACACCACGGAAGGACGCAGGATCACCGCTTCCGGGATGGCTTCGCGCACCGCCGCTTCGCCTTGCGCCTTGCTCCTGGCGTAGAGCGAGCCCGAGGAAAGATCGGCGCCCAGCGCCGACACATGCACGAACTTTTGGATTCCCGCCGCGCGCACCGCCGCCGCCACGTTCCGCGCGCCGACCCGATGCACGGCATCGAACGTCTGGCCGCCGCTCTGGCGCAGAATGCCGACGAGATTGACGGCGGCATCGGCCTTGGCCAGCACCGCGGCAATGGATTCCGGATAGCGCAGGTTGGCTTGCACCGTGTAGATCTGGCCGACCCCGCCGAGCGGTTGGAGATAGAGCGCCAGATCAGGACGCCGCGTCGCCACAAGCACGCGCCATCCGCGCTTTGCCAACGCGCGCACCACATGCCGGCCCAAAAAGCCCGAGCCGCCGAAAACCGCGATTAGGCGGCTGGACCGCTTCGCGTAATCGTCTTCCATTGCCGGTGAATCCGTCTCGCCGTGCCGCCGTTCTAGTGAAGGAGCACGGCTCTGTATAGGCCCCGACCGGGCCGCCGATTGACAAGCGGCGGAAGCCGCCCGTATGGAGAATGCCCGTTGCCCTGGTGGCGGAATTGGTAGACGCGCTGGTTTCAGGTACCAGTGGTGAAAGCCGTGGAGGTTCGAGTCCTCTCCAGGGCACCAAGATTGCGGCGCGGCGGCGATCGCAATTC
>JASHUD010000094.1 GCA_030040215.1 Methylovirgula sp. | reverse complement strand
AAGCCAAGTTCGTCGCGCAAGCGACGCAACGTGGCGTCTCACGCGACATTACTTTTGCCGGAGCGATGCCCGCCAGCGAGGCTTTCCGGCTCGGCCGCATTCTCGTCGTCCCGAGCCGCGCGGAATCGCTGCCCTATATCGTGCTCGAAGCGGCCGCGGCGCAGGTGCCGATGATCGCCACGGACGTCGGCGGAATCGCTGAGATATTCGGTCCTTACCGCAACAGGCTCATCCTATGCGATAACCCGCCGATTCTCGCCGCCGCGATGCAGGCGGCGCTCGAAAAAAACCCGCGCGAGCGCGATCGGGAAGCTGCGGCGCTCGCCGCTTTCGTCAGGACTCAATTCACCATCGAGGACATGGCCGACGCCGTCCTTGCCGGATACGCCGACGCGATCGCGAAACGACGCCACGGGGGCGCGCCGCGCGCCTCTTTTGCCCTTCCCTCCTGAACGATCGAATGAGGCATGACTACGCTCACACCGCATAACTTGCAGAAACCCGGATTTCCCGGCGATTTGCCGAGCGAGACCGAAAGGCTTTTGGCCGCCGCGCGGGATTTGCAATGCAGTCCCGCGCCGCCGGTCATTTCCCGCGTCGTTCTCGAGGGTCTGGTGCGGATGGCGGAATTTCTCCTCATCCTACTGGTTGGCCTCGGCGTGTATTTCTTCTCGGCAGTGCCGTCGCACAGGCATGATTCGTCCTATTTCCTCCTCCTCGGCCTGCCGCCGATCGCCGCCGGGGCGGTGCTCACGATCCAAGCGATCGGTCTTTACAAGATCAGCATATTCCGGACTTTTCCGGCCAAAGCTCTGCGCCTCGCCGCGGGACTGGCATGCGTTTTCGGCATCGCGTTTGTCGCCATCGCAAACTTTCGACTCGAGACGGTTTATCCGCGCGCGTTCCTGCTTGCCTGGTTCTGCTGCGGGCTCGTGGCGCTGGGCTGCGAACGCACCGCTCTGGCGCTGCTCGTCGACCGGCTGATCCGAATGGGCCGGCTTGTGCGGCGCACGGTGCTCGTCGGCGGCGGATCGGCGGCCGACAGTCTATTGCAGCAGCTTGCCCGGCAGACGCAGGCCGATCTGCAAGTGCTGGGGATTTTCGACGACCGAACGGACGGCCGCTCGCCGACCGTGGTCGCCGGCTTTCCGAAGCTCGGCACGGTCGACGATCTCCTTGAATTTGCGCGCCGCACGCGCATCGACCTCGTCATTTTCACCCTGCCGATCACCGCCGAGCAGCGCCTCTTGGAGATGCTGCGCAAGCTCTGGATCCTGCCGATCGACATCCGCCTCGCGGCGCACAGGAATGAGCCGCGCTTCCGGCCGCATTCCTATTCCTACATCGGCACGGTGCCGCTCATCGACATCTTCGACAGACCGATCGCCGACTGGGATCTTGTGCTGAAATATTGCTTCGACCGGATCGTCGGCGCCGTCCTGCTCGTGCTGCTCGCGCCTTTGATGGCGGCCGTCGCCCTCGCCATCAAGCTCGATTCAAAGGGGACGGTTCTGTTCAAGCAGAAGCGCTATGGATTCAACAACGAAGTGATCGAGATCTACAAGTTTAGGTCGATGCATGCGGACGCACTGGATTTCGGAGCCGCGAAACTCGTCACCAAGGGCGATCCTCGGGTGACGCGGGTCGGCCGCATCCTCCGCAAAACCTCGCTCGACGAATTGCCGCAACTCTTTAATGTCGTCTTCCATGGAAATCTGTCGCTCGTCGGACCGCGTCCGCATGCGCTGCACGCCAAGGCCGCCGAGCGCCAATACGACGAGGTCGTCGACGGCTATTTCGCCAGGCATCGCGTCCGCCCGGGCATAACCGGTTGGGCGCAGATTCACGGTTGGCGCGGGGAGACCGACACGCCCGACAAAATCCAAGGCCGCGTCGAGTGCGATCTCTACTATATCGAGAATTGGTCGATCCTGCTCGATATCTACATCCTCTTTGCGACGCCCTCTGCGCTCTTCGAGACGAGAAACGCATATTAGACCGTTCCATCTTCGAGAGCGTCGAAGGCTGACGCCGACCGCGCATAACGAAACCGCGTTCGGCGCGACTTCGTTGAGAACGGACTTAGGCCGATGACGAGCACGCCCGAAGCGGTCGCCCCGCCCCGTATCAAGATCACCTACCAAAACGTGGTAAACGCGGTATTCGCAGTCTTCATTTTCTGCGGAATGATCGCCTTTATCGAGCCTTCGCCGTACGACCTCCTGGTTTTCGCGGCCATTCCGGTCTGGGTTATCGGCGGTTTCAGGATCCATCGCGTTCAGATCATCATCCTGTTGCTCTGGTGCATTCTGGAGGCGGCGAGCTTCTTGGCGCTGCTTCCGTATTGGGACGAGTCGGATACGCGCAAATATCAGTTTACGTCGTTCTATCTGTTTCTCACGGTGATCTGCTTCACCTTGTTTTTTGGCCAGCGCACCATCGAGCGTGCCAACATCTGCCTAAAGGCATTCACCCTCGGGGCGGTGATCGCCGCCGTCTTGGGAATCCTCAGTTATTTTGATTTCTCCGTGTTCGGAATCGAGCTCATCTATGATCGGGTCGCCTCGACCTTCAAGGATCCTAACGTTTTCGGCTCCTATCTCATCCTGGCCGAGGCTTATGTCCTGCAAGCCCTCTTGCTGGGCGCGGGCTGGCGTCGAATCTCCTCGCTCGTCGCCCTTCTCATCCTGTTGCTTGGCGTATTCGTCTCCTATTCGCGCGGTTCGTGGGGCGCTTCCATCTTTACGCTCATCATGGTGACCGTTCTCACCTACTGGACGAGCGAGAGCAAGGCCACGCGGCGGCGAATCGCGATCATGAGCATCGTGGCGCTGGGCGCGACGGCGTTGGTCTTCATCGCGATCCTGGCGCGCGAAGACATTCGCGACTTCTTTTTCCAAAGGGCGACGGTGCAGGACTACGACGAAGGCGCAACCGGCCGCTTCGGCAATCAATGGCGCTCGATACCGATGCTGCTCGATCGTCCGGAAGGATTCGGACCGTATCGCTTCCCCAAATTCTTCGGCATCGAGCCGCACAGCTCCTACATCGGCGCTTTTGCAAACGATGGTTGGATCGGAGGATTGACCTGGATCTTGATCGTTCTTTCGACCACCTACATCGGCTTCCGCCTAGTGTTCTTCCGCTCGCCCTACAGGGATCTCGCCCAGGTTGCGTGGCCGGCGCTCTTTTCTATTTTGTTGCAGGCCTTCCAGATCGACATCGATCACTGGCGGCAGATTTATCTGCTGTTCGGCATGATCTGGGGCTTTGAAGCGGCGCGTTTGCGCTGGCTCGAACAACGACGGCGCGCGCCGGAAGCACCCGAACCCATGGCGACCGATGGCTAAATGGGCCCACATCCTTGCCGGCATCGCCGCTCTTTCCGGCGCTGCCGGAGCGATGGAATTGGCGGCGGCCGCGCACCTGATTTCGGATCCGCTGCTCAAGACATCCGCGAACTTCCTGCTCGTCAATGCCGCCGCCGTGATTGCCCTGAGCGCGCTGTCCTTTGGCGGAGCGCGGCGGACAGATTGGCTGCTGGCCGCCGCAACGCTGTTGCTTTGCGGCAGCCTTTTGTTCGCGTGCGAACTCAGCACACACGTCTTTCTAGGCCGAAGGATTCTCCCGCTCGCGGCTCCCGTTGGTGGCGGGATGACGATCTTGGGCTGGCTGGCATCGGCAATCGCGGCATTTGTCTGCGCGTTCGAAACGCGCCCGCAGAAGTAACGACGCCTTCGAGGCGCTGCCCTCGCTCGACCGGCAAATCACGGAAAAGTATACGCCGGGCAGACTCCGCTATGCAGCCGCCGTCACCTCGCAAATTGAATCATTTGACGCGTCTCGGCCAATTCCCTAATCATCCACGTCGCGGGCGGCGAATATACGCGACAATCACGGGGCGGTGCGGATTGGAAAGCGAGATGGAGCCGCGGAAAGAACCCCTGAAGCCGCGCATTCTCGTCGTGGAAGACGAGGCCTTCATTGCCGTGATGCTTGCCGACATGCTCGAAGAGCTTGGCTACCACGTCGCAGCTTCAGCTTCGCAAATTTCGCAGGCGAAAGACTTTCTTGCGGCCGAGAAGGTCGATCTCGCGTTGCTCGACGTCAATCTCGGCAATGAAAAGATCGATCCCGTTGCCGATCTTCTCGCCGAGCTCGCCTGCCCGTTCATTTTCACCACCGGATATGGACGGGCCGGAATTCCCGCTGCGCATGCAACCCGCTCGGTGTTGCAGAAGCCGTTCAACATCACCGATCTTGCCGCCGCGCTCGATAAAGAGCTCGGCACCGTGAAGAGCTAAAGCGGCGCTCTTCACGATGGACATTTGGCAACTGCCGCTTTAGCATCGCCCGCAAAGCTTCGGTCGTGCATTTGCCTGTGAGCCGACGGCCATCCGCGCTTTTGTTATCCTCGTGCGGACGCAAATCCGCCTCGATCCTGCAATGGACTGCAGCGCAAATTTGCGCCGGTCGCGGCGGCGCGGTCGGTAGGACTGTACGCGATGTCGTGTGTCACGATCTTGTCCGTCGTGGGCCGCCGCTTGGAAGACCACTGGTGTCGCGGGCCATGAACGACTCCGTCTCTGTTATGTCGCCGCCGGCGCCACCGCGAAAATGGCTGACGCACATTGCCGTCGCGATTGTTGCTTTGCTCGCCGTCGGCGCGGCGGCGACCGGTCTCGCGCCCTGGTTCCTCTCGGCGGGTGCCCTCGACAAAGATGTCGCCGCGCAGATCCGCGGTTCGACGGGTTTTTCGACGACGATCGACGGAACGACGCATTTTCGGCTTTTCCCGCAGCCCCGCATCGATATCGAAAACGTCGCATTTGCCGACGCTGCCGGCGCGGTGCGGATCAATGCCGCCGCTTTCAGAGCTTATCCGCGTATCCTGCCTCTTTTGGCCGGCAGAATTGAAGTCGGACGCGCGGCGCTTTACCAACCCGACATACGCGTCGCCATCGACCGCAAGCCAATCAAACCCGCAGGCGCGATTGGCCGGCTTGCACAATCTTCCATTCCCCAACCGACGAACGCTCTCCTCTTGGGGCGCATCGATATCGTCGATGGTCATGTCCGCATTGAGACACAGAATGCGCATGCCCTGGAGTTCGACGCGGTTGACATGAGCATCGATTGGCCGAGCGTCTACGCATCGGCCGCTTTGAACGGCGGCTTCGCCATACACGGCGCGCCGATCGGCGTGCAGGCATGGTTGGCGCAGCCAATGGAGCTGTTGCGCGGCGGCCAATCCGCAACGACCTTGCGGCTACAATCCGACGTTTTAACGCTGTCGACCTCCGGGCGGATGTCGATCGGCCCGCGCATGCAATACGTCGGGGAGGTTTCGGCCAGCGCGGCATCGCTGCGCAAACTTGCGGAGATCGCCGGTTATTCGTTCCCGCGGCATGGAACGTTCGCCGATTTCGACGCGCACGGCGATATCGATTGGGAAGGCAACGGTGCGGCGCTCAGCAACCTGCACATGAGCCTCGACGGCAACAACTACGAGGGAAGTCTGGCAATCGAGAATCAAGACGGGCCGCCGCGTTTTTCCGGGACGCTCGCCAGCGACTTTCTCGATCTGACGCCGTTTCTCGCCGGCATGCCGGAGCCGGTTAACTCGACAGCGCTGTGGAACCATCAGGCACTCGATCTTTCCGATTTGCGGTTTGCCGATCTCGACCTGCGGATTTCCGCCTCGCGGCTGCGGCTCTACGACATGCAAGTCGGCGACGCGGCTTTATCGTTGGTGACCAAGCCTGGATTGATCGATCTCGCGCTC
This sequence comes from Methylovirgula sp., assembly GCA_030040215.1. Taxonomy (GTDB): domain Bacteria; phylum Pseudomonadota; class Alphaproteobacteria; order Rhizobiales; family Beijerinckiaceae; genus Methylovirgula. Next base: position 2,828 of record JASHUD010000094.1, on the reverse strand, counting down.
GCCGAAGCGAGCTCCAATCACGGCACGGTCGAGGGCCGCGTGTCGCTTGCAGCGAAAGGCAAAACGCTTGCATTTCACGTGAACGGGACCGGCAAGAACATCGAGATCAGCCGCGCGGTGATCGGCGGCCGGCGCCCGCTTTCCGGCGTACTCGACGCTTCTCTTGCGCTTGACAGTGGCGGCGCAGACCTACCCCATATCGTTCAGGGTCTCGCCGGCCGTGCCGAGGTCTCGATTGCGGAGGGTACGGTGAATGGCGCCGATCTCGCCGCGACCTTGCAGGCGGCCGGCTCTAAAATTCCCGGCGAGCCGATCGCCTTTTTGCCCGGTACGACGGCCTTTAACAACCTGAGCTTTGGGCTGCAGCTCGCCAACGGTATCGCGCAAATCCAGCAGGGAAAATTCAGCGCGCCCGACCTGACGTTGAACTTCGCGGGCAACGCCGACTTTGCGCATCGCAAGCTCGATCTCGCGGCGCTCGGCGAGGCGACACAGAGCTTGAGCCGGCGAACCCAATCTGAGCCGCTCTCTTTGCGGCTCGAAGGAAGCTTCGATGCGCCGCGGCTCGTCCAAGGCGAGCCAGACCTGCGCTTGCCGGCGCCTCCCGCGCACAGCGACGACTTGCCCGCAAACCCCGCAACCGATCCGGAATAAGCCGTCGCGCAGTCAGCGTAGCGACAGTTTCGCGGCGCGCAGCGTATTGGCCATCAGCATGGCGATGGTCATCGGCCCGACTCCGCCCGGCACCGGCGTGACCGCCCCGGCCCGCGCCAATGCCGCAACGAATTCGACGTCGCCGACGAGCCGCGTCTTCGGCTTGCCCTGCGCATCGAGGCCTTCGCCCGGCACGCGGTTGATGCCCACGTCGATGACGATGGCGCCGTCTTTGATCCAATCGCCGCGCACCATCTCGGGCCGGCCGACCGCGGCGACGACGATGTCGGCGCGCCGCACGATCCCCTTCAGATCGCGGCTGCGCGAATGGGCGACGGTGACCGTCGCGTTGCGCGAGAGCAACAATTGCGCCATCGGCTTGCCGACGATGTTCGAACGTCCGACGACGACCGCATCGGCGCCGGAAATCTCGACGCCGAGCGCCGCGGCGGCCTTTTCGAGCAGCAGCATCGAGCCGGCCGGCGTGCACGGCACGAGGGCGCGTTCGAGATCGCCGACCGACAGAAGCCCGGCGTTGAACGGATGGAAACCGTCGACATCCTTACGCGGCGACACGCGCTCCAAAACGCGCGTCGCGTGGATCGGCGACGGCAACGGCAATTGCACCAGGATTCCGTGAATGGCGGGATCGGCATTCAGCCGATCGACGAGAGCGATGAGGTCGGCCTCGCTCGTCGTATCCGGCAAATCATGCTGGACCGAGTGAAAGCCGCAAGACTGTGCCGCTTTGCCTTTCGACCTGACGTAGACCTGACTTGCCGGATTTTCGCCGACGAGAACCACGGCGAGCCCCGGCTTGACACCCTTGGCAGCAAGTGCGGCGGCGCCTTCCGCGACTTCCGCGAGAACGCTTTCGGCAACCTTCTTGCCGTCGATCAGCAGCGCCTTTTGCCCGGACGGCCGCAAAACGTCGGTCTGCGGTTTGCTCCCCATCGATCCACGTCTCCTTTGGCCGCCTATCTGTCAGGTTTCCGCGGCTATGCCAAGGGATGGCGGATCTTCATAAGTGAAGCGCGCCCGATGCCGGCCGCTAGCGCCCGGCGCCAAGACCCGCATCGACGGCTTCTCAAAAAGATCGCCGGAGAAATTTTCCGGATCGCTATAGCCCGTCCATTCTTCGATACAGAGGTAGCCGTGGCCGGGGCGGCACCAAATTCCGAAATGCGGGAAGTTCTCGGTCGCGATGACGATCGCCGATCCATCCGGTGCTTCGAACCGTATCTGTCTGCTCGCGGCATCGAGAAAGCAGAGCGCATCGTTTTGGAAGAGCGATGCCGCAAGATGCAAGACACGACCCGCGAGCGGCAGTCGCCGTTTCTGCGGCGAGATGAGGCCGCCCGGCGCGATCACCGGTACCCGCGGATCTTCCGGTTCGGCAAAGCGCAGCAGGTAGTCCTCGGGCGCGCCGCCCGCGAACGGCCAGCGAAAGCCGGGATGAAGCCCGCAGGCATAGGGCATCGGCGCGTCGCCGCGGTTCGCAACGCCGAGCTCGACGGAAATTGCTGCTTCGCTCAACTGAATATCGACGCCGAGGCCGAAGTCGAAGGGATAGAGAGCGCGCGTATCGGCATCGCTCGCCAACGTAAGGCGAACGCGATCCTCACCCCGCTCCGCCACGTGGAACGTGCGCTGCCGTGCAAATCCGTGCAGTCCAAGTGGATAGCTCTTGGCGCCGACGTGCACTTGGTGATGGTTCGTCCAGCCGACGACCGGAAAGAGCAGCGGCGCCGTGTCGTCCCAGACCGCCGGATCCTTCCGCCAGAGCAAAGGTTTGGCGTCGATTCCCCATTCCATAATTTCGGCGCCTTCTTCCGCGATGCAGGCATAAGCGGCGCCGGCGCGTAGGCGAATCATGATTCCTCGGATACATTTCCGACACGACCCGACGGTCGGCAAGAGTACTCTTGGGTACCCGCTTACTTCGGTCGCGGCAACCCAAGGGACGGTTCAAGCATTTCTCAGGAGCGGTATTTCGCTGGTTCGAGGGTGGGTGCGATGAAGACTTCCATCTTGCTTGCCGCCGCTTCGTTGACCGCAGCGATAGGAGTGCCGCTGGCTTTGGCTTCGCCGGGGCCGGTCGGCGAATGGCTGATTGCCGACGGCAGCGCCGATGTCGCGATACGGCCCTGCGGCGCCGATCTCTGCGGCTTCGT
>JASHUD010000093.1 GCA_030040215.1 Methylovirgula sp. | reverse complement strand
CTCTCGTTGTCGTCGCTATCGTCCGCCCTGGTTTGGCCGATGTAGGCGCGCGAAACCAATGCCAGCCCTGCGCCGATCGCCAGCGGCAGCAGGATCGCGGCAAGAAACCGACTAGAGACCGGCAGCTTCACGTCGACGACTCCGGCTCCGCAACCGATAGGATACCGGGTCCGTAAAGCGAGCGCTGCAAAGCGTCTTCCAGACTGCCCAGCGCCTCGCGCTGTCGCACGACGGCATCGAATTGCGCGAGTGCCAACACCGCCGTCTCGGCTTGCGCCGCGACGAAGGTGGGACGGTCGATTTGCCCGGCGCGGAACGAGTTTTCCATTTGCGCGGTATGGCGCTGCTCTTCGGAGAGCAGAGCGTCGGCGGCAGCGAGCGTCTGCGTGGACTTGCGGTACGCCGTTGCGGCGGCGTCGATAGAGCCGATCACTTGCGCCTGAAGGGCCGTGAAGATCGCCGCCGCTTGCCGGCATTTGGCAAGCGCCTCGGCGATTGGCCCCTGGTTCTGGTTGAAGATCGGCAGCGTCGCGTTGAGATTGAGTTCGTATTGATTGATCCCGTACTCGTACGTATAGCCGGGACTTAAGATCAGGTTCGGATATTGGTTGGCGACGGCGAGGCGCAACGCCGACTGCGCCGCTTCATAGTCGGCGAGGCTCGCCTGGATGTCGCTGCGTTCGGTCAGCGCCTGACGCCGCCATATACCGGAATCCGCGCCGATCTGCGGCGGATGATCGAAGGCGCTTACTTCCAAATCGGCGCCATCCAGCGCCTCGATGGGAACGCCGATCGCGGTGGCGAGCTGCACGCGCGCTTCAGCGGCGGTTTGTTCGAGCTCGTGTACCGAAAGCTCGATTTCTTCACGGTTGATGCGCTCGCGCTGCAGGTCGAGGGAGGACGCTGCGCCATTGCTGACGCGATGTTCGAGAAGCTCGACCAGTTGCTGTTCGGGCGCGAGCCGCTGCCGGGTGAGCGATAAACGCCGCTCGGCGGCCCAAACTGCGAGCAGTGCGGCGCGTACACGATCGCGCACCTGCCAAGCGGCTGTCGCGAGATCGTAGCGCGCCGCGTCGGCGAGATGCTGCGCCTGCGCGGTACGCGCCTCGCGCTTGCCGAACGTGTCAAGCACAAAATCGACCACGGGACCGATGGTCAGCGGCGCGGCACCGATCGGAATGGCCTCGGGCACGAGCCCCTGGCCGATGATGTTGGTGAAGTTGAGAACCGGATTGGGGTGTTCCGCGGCGGTAATGACAGCGGCCTTTGCCGCCGCCAATCTGGCATGGGCGAGTGCAAGATCGGGGTGATAGTAGAGTGCCGCCAACGTCAAGGCGGTGAGATTCCATTTGACGGGCTGCGGGTCGCCGTTTCGGTGCATCGCAAACGCGACAAACTCGCGGAGCCGCGGGTTGGCAAGGCTGCGGCTGTCGAGCGCCTGCGCATTAGCGGCGGCCGAGATTGGTTCCGGCTGATAGTTTACGCAGCCGCTGCAAAGCATGCCCGCCCATGCCAAAATGAGAAAGGCGCGCGTACGCAACATCCCAAGCCCGGCTTTCCCCGCGCGGCGCCGCCGATTCCATGGCCCCCGGGAACTCCGGTAACCACCGGGGCGAAATTCCAATGCGATTTGGAACACATGAACCGAGTGTATCGCTTACACGAGGTTTAGGAAAGAATCCAAGCACAATGGGGCAATATCCGCCGATAAACCCGGCCAAAGACGGAAACTGGCGGATGCACGCGCTTGGACCTCGTGGCCGGCCGCGCCAACGGGTGATTGCGTACGCGCTGCGGCACCATGCGGCTGGTGGTACTCGATCTTCTCGGCCCCTGGGTTGCGTCGCAATCCGAAGTCGTCGGCGGACTGTATCATCAGCGGGAGCTCGAGGTGGGTTCGACCGCCGGTGACGGCCTGACCTTTTCCGGATTTGCGGGGTAATTAGTCAACGAAACGATGGCAAGAATTCCGCAATTACCTGCCTTTCTTTGAAGACATGACCTCCTTGTCTATTCGAAAGCGGCCGTCATAATCCTTCATCGAATCTTAGCAGGGGGGCTTTGATGCGAAGGGCTCTTTTAGTCGCCGGCGCGTTCGTAGCAATGACGGGAGCCGCCGCAGCCGCGGACCTGCCGAATACCAAGGAACCTCCAATCGCGCCGCCGCCTCCGCCAGAGTTCAGCTGGACAGGCTTCTATATCGGTGGGCAGGTCGGCGTGCAGTGGGGACAGACCGGCTGGGATCGCTACGATCCGACCAACACTACTTTCATCGCTGCCGAGATCCCCTATGCCGATAAGGGTGTCGTCGGCGGCGGTCATATTGGTTACAATTATCAAGTGAGCCCAATTGTCCTCGGCATCGAAGGCGATGTCGAGGGAACGAACTATAACGGTAACGGCCTTTCCAACGCGAATACATGGGCGAATACTACCAACACTGATATTGAGGCATCCATTCGCGCCCGAGTTGGTGTCGCCTGGGATCGGCTGCTGATTTACGTCACAGGCGGCGGCGCCTACGCGGACTTCCGTAATACCGCGCAGAATCCTCCCGGTACCTTTTATGCCGGGGACGACTATGGCCGCTTCGGCTGGACTGCGGGCGCCGGCGTTGAATACGCGGTTGACCAGAATTGGTCGATCCGCGCCGAGTATCGATTCACGGACTTCGGTCAGGATGTGCTCTACACCGGCACGGAAAGCGAGCGCGAGACCGATCTGTGGAACCATCGGGTTGAGGCGGGCTTCAGCTACAAGTTCGACACGTTCGCGCCGCCAACTCCGATCGTTGCCAAATACTAAATTCTTTCGCACGCCCCTCAGAGCGCGGTCTGGTGCTGTCCCAAGTTCCGCTCGAGTGTCCTAGGTTGAAGGATGAGTGTCCTCGTTCACCGAGAGCCTCGATTCTCGTGGGCCATGGCTGGAATGTCATAGCATCTGAAGGCGCGGTGACGTACAGCACCTCCTATCTGCCGAATCTTCTGGCATCTCCTGCGCTCCTCCGAGATGCCCGCTAAGAGCGCGAGCCCCAATTTCATTTGGAAACTGGAACAGCTTTTTGGTGCGGTCCTGGGTTGAGACTTATTCGCCCTCAACAACTCCGATATTTTGCCACTGCTTTTCGCCAGCGGAAAATAAATGCGGCTCACCGTGAGATATTTGAAATGCTACGGCTTGCCGCAATCCGGCGGCGGAATGTTATAGAGACGATGCCATTGCACGTAGAGTTAATTCGGAAACTCCGGCTCGTATTTCCGCGCCTCCAGGATAGCGGGGGCGACAGCGCCAAAGATATTTGAGCGATGTCCTTGGACTACTCCCTGTAGACGCGGGCTCCGGTCCCTTAAAAGCGGCGCGGATATTCCACGCGCGCAGGACCAGGCGTGGAACCAATCGCGGACGCGGAACGCTAACTTCTTGATATGCGTGCAAATGCTAGGGCATGCTGGTGCCCAGGGGCGGAATCGAACCACCGACACGCGGATTTTCAGTCCGCTGCTCTACCAACTGAGCTACCTGGGCAGGATGCGGGCCGGCTTTATAGA
>JASHUD010000092.1 GCA_030040215.1 Methylovirgula sp. | reverse complement strand
CAGCCAGAGATCGCGCACCGAGTCATAGCCCTTGCCGCGCTTGGCGACGAGTTCCGCCATGTCCTTTTCGGCGACTCCTTGGATCTGCCGGAAGCCAAGTCTTACCTTATGCGTCGCGCGGATCTCGCCCTGCATCGAGGCATGGCGAGGATGGACTGACTGCGAAGCCGAGTGAGCGGTTGCAGCGTCCGGAGTTCTTCCTTGCGATTGCAACCCCTCACCCCGGCCCTCCGGGCCGACCCCCTCCCACAGGGAGAGGGTGCAATCCCACTGCGAGAAATTCACGTCCACTTCTTCCACGCCGATGCCATGTTCGCGCGCATCGCGCACGATCTGCGCCGCCGCGTAAAAGCCCATCGGCTGTGCGTTCAGGAGCGCGCAGGCGAAAACGTCGGGGTAGCGACATTTCACCCAGGCCGAGGCATAGACGAGCAGCGCGAACGAGGCCGCGTGGCTCTCCGGAAATCCATACGTGCCGAAGCCTTCGATCTGCTTGAAGCAGCGCTCGGCAAAATCACGCGTGTAGCCGCGCGCCGCCATTCCTTCGATCATCTTGTCGCGAAACTTACCGATCGTGCCGGCGCGTTTGAACGTCGCCATGGCGCGTCGCAATTTATCGGCCTCGGCCGGCGTGAAGCCGGCCCCGACAATGGCGATCTTCATCGCCTGTTCCTGAAAAAGCGGCACGCCGAGCGTCTTGCCGAGCACGGCTTCGAGCTCTTTCGAGGGATAATTAACGGGTTCGAGGCCCTGCCGGCGGCGCAGATAGGGATGCACCATATCGCCCTGGATGGGGCCCGGCCGGACGATCGCCACTTCGATGACGAGATCGTAGAAATTCTTGGGACGCAGCCGCGGCAGCATCGACATTTGCGCGCGGCTCTCGATCTGGAATACGCCGATCGTGTCGGCTCGGGCGATCATTGCATAGACGGCGGGCTCTTCGGCCGGCAGGCTCGCCAAGGAGTGGGCGAGACCATAATGGCTGCGCAGAAGATCGAGGCTGTTGCGCAGGCAGGTGAGCATGCCGAGCGCGAGGATGTCGATCTTCAAGATGCCGAGCGCATCGAGATCGTCCTTGTCCCATTCGACGGTGGTGCGCTCGTCCATGGCGGCATGGGCGATCGGCACAATTTCATCGAGGCGGTCGCGGGTGATGACGAAGCCGCCGGTATGCTGCGAGAGATGCCGCGGGAATCCTTTGAGTTCCTCGGCAAGCGCCAGCATTTTTTCGAGCGGTTTCGGGTTGAGCCCGAGGCGGCGGATCTCGTGGTCGGCCACTCCTTCCGACGTGCCGCCCCACAGCGTGCTCGACAGCGCCGCGATCACGTCTTCCGACAATCCGAAAGCCTTGCCGACGTCGCGCAGCGCCGAGCGGCTGCGATAGGTGATGACGCTTGCCGCGAGCCCGGCGCGGGCGCGCCCATAACGCGCATAGATATATTGCATCACCTCTTCGCGCCGCTCGTGCTCGAAATCGACGTCGATATCGGGCGGCTCCTTGCGTTCGACCGAGATGAAACGCTCGAACAGAAGCTCGTGGCGCGCCGGATCGACTTCGGTGATGCCGAGGCAGAAACAAAGCGCCGAATTGGCGGCCGAGCCGCGGCCCTGGCAAAGAATTCCTTGCGTGCGCGCAAAGCGCACGATGTCGTGCACGGTGAGGAAATAGGGCGCGTAGTTCAGCGCGGCGACAAGGCTCAGCTCATGCGCGATCGCCTGGTTGACCTTCTCCGGGACGCCGCCGGGATAACGGCGCGCCGCGCCCTCGCGTGCGAAAGCCTCGAGCGCTTCCTGCGGGCTTGCGTAGCCTTCGCGCAATTCCTCCGGATATTGATAGCGGAGTTCGTCGAGCGAGAAGGCGAGACCGTCGAGGAAGCGCACGGTCTCCGCGACCGCTTCGGGCGCTTCGGAAAAAAGCCGCGCCATCTCTGCGCCGCTCTTCAAATGCCGCTCGGCGTTGGCTTGAAGACGCCGGCCGAGCGCGTCGAGCGGCATGCCGGCGCGGATGGCGGTCAGCACGTCTTTCAGAGGGCGCCGCGCCGCGGCGTGCATGAGCACGTCGTTGGTGGCGATGAGCGGCAGATTGTGGCGGCGGGCAAGCTCGACGCGTGCGGCGAGCGCCTGGCGCATTCTCGGCCCATAGGTCATCGCCGCCGCGAGCCAGACGCGGCCGCGCGCCGCCTCGGCGAGCCGGTGAAGAAACGATTCCTCATCCTGGAACGATCCCTCCCCAGAATGGGGAGGGTGGCCGCGCAGCGGCCGGGTGGGGTCGAACCCCATCCGGCAGCGAAGCTCAGCTTCGCTGCCACCTTCCCCTGAAAGGGGAAGGATTGGCGCCGCAGCCTCGACAAAATCCCCATAGACTTTGCCGGACTTTGTGGCGGCGTCTTCCGCTTCCCAGGTGCTCGTTGGCATGACGGCCAGCCGAAAGCCTTCGGCGGAATCGAGAAGATCTTGCCGCGCCAGCCGGCAAAATCCTTTCTGCGCTTTCAGATTGCCGCGGGTGAGCAAGCGCGTAAGCCGCGCATAGGCGGCGCGGTCTTGCGGGTAGGCGAGAATGTCGGGCGTGCCGTCGCAGAAGACGAGACGCGCGCCAATCGCGATGCGCAGCGTTTCAGACGCGATCTCGTTCTCGCGCGCGAACAGATGCGCGCGCACGACGCCGGCCAGCGAATTGCGGTCGGCAATGCCGATGCCTTTGAGTCCGAGTTCATAGGCGCGCTCGACATATTCTTCCGGGTGCGAGGCGCCGCGCAGGAAGGAGAAGTTCGTCGTCACCGCGCATTCGGCGAAAGGAACGCGTTTGCTATCCATAAACCCCACTTCCCCGGACGAGCCTGTGAAAGCAGGCGAAGATCCGGGGTCCAGAGATTCTGCTTGTTCCTCCTCTTCCCCGGCTCGAAGCTTCGCCTCGGCCGGGGAAGAGGAACAGGATCCGCCATTGCCCTCTCATGCGAAAAGCCCGTGCAGGAACCAGCGCGGGCGCGCGGTCTCCCGCTCGTAAAGGCCTTCGCGGAAGAGCCAGAATCTGCGCCCCTCGCTGTCTTCGGCGCAGAAATAATCGCGGCTCAGAACCGTCTCGTTCTTCCACCACTCGGGCGCGATCCGCTCCGGTCCTTCGATGGCGGCGATCTCATGCAGCACGCGCCGCCAGCGAAATTTTATCGGCGGCCCGTCCGGCACGCTGGCAATCGCTTCGATCGGCTCCGGCTTCTGCAAGATGCGGATGGGACGAAGGATTTCCCTCTCCCCGCTTGCGGGGAGAGGGTTAGGGTGAAGGGCAGGGTGAGTTTGCATCCTCATCGAAGACGCCGGTACGGCAGCGACCGCAAACTCCGGCCAATGCCGGTCGACGAGCGAAAGCCGCGTGACACGCCTGAGGCCGAGCCGTGCGCCAAGCCGATCGATGAGGCCCGCGAGATCGTCGTCTTCGGCGGGCGCGAGCCAGTTTGCCTGTTCCTGGCCCTGGCGTTCGACGGCAAGCGCCGAGAGCCGCAGAACATCGAAGCCGAAACCGGCATCGAGCGGATCGTCTTCGTCTGCATTTGCGCAAAGGGCCTCGATCTTCTCGTGGAAAAGACGGGCGATGGCGGCAGGATCGCGCAACGGCCGGCTCGTGCCGGCGACGAGATGTTTTACGGTGCCGTCGACGCCGAAGAGGCTCGCGTCGAGGCGTCGCGCGCCCTCGCCATGCCGCGCCAGAAGCCGGGCGAGTTCCTGGGCAAGCGCGAGGATCGTTGCTTCAATCGTTTCGCGCCGGCCGATCGGCTCGGGAAAGCGCCGCTCGGCGAGATAGGCGGGCGCTTCGAAGCGCGGCGAGATCGGCGTCTTGGCATGCCCCAATAGAGCGTCGAGCTTTGCGAAGAGCGCGGTTCCGAACCGCGCCGCAAGCGGTGCGCGCGGGCGCAGCAGAACGTCGTCGATGCGCCTGAGCCCGGCTTGGGCGAGATCGGCGAGCGTTTTCTCTTCAAGCCGTAAAGCGGCGAGCGGCAGCGCGCCGAGACGGCGCCCGATATCGATGCAATCGGGCGGCATGCGACGCGCTTTGCCGAACCGTGCCAGAGCCCAAGCCGCTTCCGGCGTCGGGCCGATGCCGCCCAAGGCGGCAAAGCCCAGCGCCGCAAGCCGCGTCTCGGCTTCGCCGAGAAGCTTTTCTTCGCCGCCGAAGAGATGCGTTGCGCCGGTGACGTCGAGCATCACGCCGTCCGGCGGATCGAGCGCGGCAAGCGGCGTGAAGCGTCGGCACCAATCGGTGATCGCGGCGAGCGTTGCGGCTTCCGCGGAAGGATCGGCCGCAAAACAACGTAAGTCCGGGAAGACGGCGCGCGCATCGGCGAGCGCCATGCCGGGCCGCACGCCGCGGCCCATGGCGGCGGCATCGACGGCGGCGAGAATTTGCGCGTTCTTGACCTTAACGATCGTCGCCAGACCGCTAGGCGCCGAATGCCTGGCGCGCTTCTCCTGGCGAACGATCCGATCCGTCGCCAGAGAAGGCAGAAACAGGGAGAGATAACGCGTCACGAAAACTGACCTCTGTCCAGAAAACCGGGTGAAAGGCGCGGTCGAGGGCAAAACCGGCCGGCCCGGCGCGCGCCTTGGCGATGCGTACCGACCAAGCGGGTAGGCCGGGCACGGGAAGGCGTCGCGCTGCGGATGCCCGATGCGGGCTCAAATTGGCGCGGACTTCGAAGCGCGTGTCGGCGCCGCTCGACAAAGCATCGGCGCCGGCAATGCCGGCAAGGAAAAGAAGAGCAGGGATCGCGTTCTTCTGCGCCGCCAGGACGAGACGGCGCGAAGCGGCGAGATCATAAAATTTCGCCGAGAAGATCTC
>JASHUD010000091.1 GCA_030040215.1 Methylovirgula sp. | reverse complement strand
GCGACTTCGGTTCTGTCGACGGAAGCGGCGCCCGGCGCCGGCCCGTTTGTCGAGAAGGCTTGGTGGCATCATTGGCATCATTGGCATCATTGGGGCTGGCACCACCACCATCACTGGCACCACTGGTAAGCCAAAAGGCCGTTTCCGGCCTTACCATGCGATCAGCGCTTCGCCGCGATGGATCGCCTCGGCGTGCGGTAGAAATCCGCGTTCGTCATTCAAGACGAGCGCCGGGGCGATGCTAAGCGGCGCGCGGCTGCCTTTTTGCGCGCGGATCAGGATGCGGATCGCGGCCGTGTGGGCGCGCGGCTGAACGGGTAGGAGCGCGAGCGCGCCGGCGCGCGGCGTGAGCGCGTTGAGGATCTCGCCTAGCGCTTCGGGCTTATGGATGAGGACGAAAGTCCCGCCCTCTTCGAGAAGCGCCAAGCAGGCGGAGATCCAGGCCGCCAGCGGACTTGGCCCCGCCTGCGGCATGGCGCGCGCATTCCGCTTGCCGGGATCGGCTGCGAGCCGCGTGCGCCCCGGATCGAGAAACGGCGGATTGGTGACCACAAGCTGCGCCGGACCGATGCCGTGCAGCGCCGCCGGATCAAACACATCCGCTTCATAAACGCTGCCCGGGACTCCGTTGCGGCCGAGATTGAGGCGCGCCAGCGCCGCGACGCGGCAATCGTTGTCGATCAAGCCGAGCGCGATTTGCGGACGAAGCTTCGCCAAAGCGAGGCCCGCCGCGCCGACCCCGGCGCCAACGTCGAGCGCCAGACCTTTCGCCTCGGCCGGCGCCGCCGCGGCCAGGAGGATCGCGTCGGTTCCGGCACGGTGGCCTTTCCTGGGTTGGCGCAACAACAGACGTCCGCCGAGAAAAGGAGCCTCGGTGAAATCCTCGATGTCCTCAGACATCCAGCAGGTCTCGGGCGAATCCGGCTTCCAAAAGCGCCTTGCGCGCCGCGCCTGCGTCTTCGTCGTGAACCAGCAGGCGGCGCGGCAGAAAGCCGAGCGAGCCTTCGATCGAACTCATGAACTGATCGGCGACGAAAACTCCGATGCCGTTGCCCGACAACGTGGCTTCCACCGCCGAAATCAGTACGAGATCGTTGGTCCTGAGGAGCTCTTTCATGCCGGCCACGCGGCTCTCGACTTGCGCTGCGTCGGAAACATCTCGCGTGAACTTAGACCGTACCGCGGCCTTCGACCAGCCGGAATCGAGACCAGTCGATCGGTCGCAACCGGTGCTAGTTGCGAGCCGCGCGCCGGCAGCCTAACTTGACGCGTCGCGGCAGGCGGAGAGCGAAATCTTGGGCGTCGTCATTCCCCTCGAAGAGGTGGCGCACGAAAGGCGCGCCGAGGCGCTTCTGACGCTTGTCGCCGCCGACATGGAGCGGGTCAACCAGACGATCCTCGCGCATGCCGGCTCGCATGTCGAAATGATTCCGGAAATCGCCAATCACTTGATCGCATCCGGCGGCAAACGGCTGCGGCCGATGCTTACTTTGGCGACCGCCGGCCTCTGCGGCTATGGCGGCGACGGCCACGTCAAGCTCGCCGCGGCCGTCGAGTTCATGCATACCGCCACGCTTCTCCACGACGACGTCGTCGACGAAAGCGACATGCGGCGCGGCAAGCTCGCCGCCCGCATGCTGTGGGGCAACGAGGCGACCGTGCTGGTCGGCGACTATCTGCTCGGCCAAGCTTTCAAGATGATGGTCGAAGTCGGCTCGCTGCCCTGCCTCGACGTTCTCTCCTCAGCCGCCGTGGTCATTGCCGAAGGCGAAGTGATGCAGCTTGCCGCTGCGAAAGATACGCAGACGAGCGAGGACGATTATCTGGCGGTGATCCGCGCCAAGACGGCGGCGCTGTTCGGCGCCGCCTGCGAAGTCGGACCGACGCTGGCGCATCGGCCGAAGGCCGAGATCGCCGCCTGCCGCGGCTACGGCATCAATCTCGGCATCGCCTTCCAGCTCATCGACGACGCGCTCGACTATGGCGGCGCCTCCGCCAAGCTCGGCAAGAACGTCGGCGACGATTTCCGCGAAGGCAAGATTACATTGCCGGTGGTCCTTTCCTTCCGGCGCGGCTCGGAACAGGAACGCGCGTTCTGGCGGCGCACGCTCGAACAGGGCGAGATCGCCGAAAACGATCTCGAGACGGCGATCGCCACGATGCACAAACACCGCGGCCTCGAAGATACGGTCGAACGCGCCCGCCACTACGGCGCCATGGCGCGCGATGCGCTCGAACTCTTCCCCGCCTCGACCTGGAAGGCGGCGCTGATCGAGGTCGTCGATTTCTGCATCGACCGGGTGCATTGAGAGCCAACATAGTTGACACCGCCCTACCATGTGCCCTCACCCTGAGGTGCGAGCCATAGGGCGCTGACGCCCGATGGCGAGCCTCGAAGGGCGAGGGCGTTGCGTTGGAGATTATGGGACCGCCCTCGTCCTTCGAGACGCTCGCTGCGCTCGCTCCTCAGGATGAGGGCTACCGATGCGGATTTTTCTGGCTTGAGCCCGGATGGCTGCATCCCTTGGATTTATTAAGTCCCTCTCAATTCAGCATCGCCGCCTTCACCCACCAATCGGGATGCGCAGCGAGGATCGTCTTCTTGGCGCGGCCGGCGGCGCGGCAATCGGTGAAAATCCCGAAACACGTCGCTCCCGATCCCGACATGCGGGCGAGCTTGCAGCCGCGCGCCGCGGCGAGGATGGCGAGCACATCGACGACGACGGGGGCAAGCACGCAAGCCGCGTCCTCAAGGTCGTTGCGGCCTTTGCGCAAGGCGGCAAGAAGCGCTTCATAGTTGAGACCCGACGTGATCGGCGGATGCGGCGTGAACCCGCTCGCGTTTGCCCGCTCCTCGCGCATCTGCGCGAACACCGTTTTCGTTTCGAGCGGCTGGCGCGGATTGACGATCAGCGTCGGCAGAGGCGGCAGATGAAGGACCGGGCCGAGGCGTTCCCCGATGCCGGTCATCATCCGCGCCTGCGCCGCGAGACAAACCGGAACGTCCGCGCCCGTCGATCGCGCCGCGGCGAGGATGCGCGGATCCTCAAACGCGAGTCCATTGGCGCGCGCCACAAGCCGCAAGGCCGCGGCGGCGTCGGAAGATCCGCCGCCGATCCCTGCGGCGACCGGCAGGTTCTTCTTCAAGTGCAGCGTGCCGAGCTCGAGCCCTTCGACAAGCGGGGTGAGAGCGCGCACCGCCTTTACGACGAGATTTTGTCGCGGATCGCCGGTCGCCGCCGCCATCGGCCCGTCGGCGTGAAACTTGAACTCGTCGCCCGGGAAAAGCGTGAGAATGTCGCCGCTGCGCGAAAAGGCGACTAGGCTTTCGAGCTCGTGATAGCCGTCGGCGCGCCGCCCGACGACATGCAGCGTCAGGTTGATTTTGGCGGGGGCACGTTCGGTGAGGAGATGGGACACTGCAATCGCGGAGACGCAAGCCGCCGATGCGCGGCTTGCGTTGATACCACGTTCTCGAGCGAGGGGAACCGCTCAGCCGCCGTTCTGCACCTTGTGCTCCGTGTCCGCGGCGGCGGGCTTTTCCTCGCTTGCGGGTTTCACATCCGCCGCTGCCGCGGGCTTGGTGTTATCGCTGAGGCCGTGGGCGATCTTGTCGAGAATCCTCGGCATATCTTCCGGCTCAGCGCCGAGATCGCGCGCGTGGTTCCACTGGAAATGCGCTTCGAGCTTGCGGCCTACCCGCCAATAGGCGTCGCCGAGGTGGTCGTTGATCACCGGATCGCCGGGTTTGAGGTCGATGGCCCGTTCCAGTTCTTTTACCGCCTCTTCGTAGTGGCCGAGCTTGTAGTCGGCCCAGCCGAGACTATCGACGATATAGCCGTCGGTCGGCCGAAGCTCGACCGCGCGCTGCAACATCGGAAGGGCCACATCGAGGTTCAGGCCCTTATCGACCCAACTATAGGCGAGATAGTTCAGCACCAGCGGCTGATCCGGGAAGAGCTCGAGCGCATGTTTGAAGTCGGCCTCCGCCGGCGGCCAATTCTTTTCGCGCTCGTAGGCGATGCCGCGGAAATAGTAGAGCGCCCAATTCGCCTTCTCCGGCTTGGTCGAAATCGCAATCGCCTTCGTATAGGTCGCGGCCGCTTCCGCGTAGTGATCGTGGGCGCGCTGCAGATTGCCGAGCGCGGAAAGCGCATCCTCGTCGTTCGGATGTTCGTTGACGAGGTTTTGCAGATATTTCATCGCGTCGTCCGTGCGACCGAGATTTTCGAGCACCTGCCCGATTTCGATGTCGGCGGTCAGCCGCAAGGGGTCGCTGTCCGGCACGGATTGATAGACGTCGATCGCCTGCTCGTTTTGCTTGATGCGCTCGTAAATGTCGCCGAGCGTCAGGAGCGCAAGACTGTTCTGCGGATCGAGGTAGAGCGAAAAGCGCAGATAGATGAGGCCGGCGAGTTCGTCGCCCTGGCCGCCGCCCGCCGCGCCAAGCCCGTAGAGGACCTCGGCCGCGCCTTGGCCGACATTTTTGATGATCGGCGCAAGCGTCTTGCCGGCGTTGAGCTCGGCGAGCGCGGCTCGCACGATCGGGTGATCCGGCAAGACTTTATCGAACGCTTGATAAACGCTGATGGCGTCTTGGCGGTCGCCCGTCCGGCTCAGGAACCGTGCATAGGAGTCAACGAGACGCAACGTGTTCTTGTCGCTGTCATAGGCCGCCTTGAACCATTTTGCGGCGTCGGCGTCTTTGCCGCTGACCTCGGCGATCAGCGCCTTATGATAGTTGCGGAAAACGTCGAAGTTCGCGTCGCTGAGCTTGTCGACGCTGTCGAGCGCCCGGCGCGTCTCGCCGCTGCCTTCGTAGCTCCACGCCGTCAGCAGCGTGGAAGTGAGGTCCGTCTGCTCTCCGGCGCCCGTGGCGAAATGGGCGCGGGCCGCGGCGAACCGCTGCTCCTTCAGGTCGCGCACCCCCAGCGCAAGACGCGCCAGTCCGTTATTCGGATCGCGGGCGATGAGCCGTTGGGCGAAAACGAACGCGTCGCGCATGTCGCCGTTGGAAACGGTGGCGACGAAGGCGCGTTCGATCAGATCCTTGTTGTTGGGATCAAAGCGCAGCGCCTCGCGGAAAAAGGTTTCGGCCGCGACTGTGTCGCGATCGGAACCTGCAACGACAGCGGCGAGATAATTGCCGGCGGGGCTGTCGCCGACTTCGAACGGCGTCGCCACAACCAGGCTATCGTGGGTTTTCGCCGTTGCCGGCGTAAGTGCAACCGGCAAAGCGAAAGCGCCCACTGCGAAAGAAATGATCGCGTGCGATGCGAAACGATGCGAAGGCAAGCTCGGATCCTCCAGGATGAAATGGGGTTTCGGCGGGCGCGGGTCGCGCTGCCGCGCGACCGATGCAGCCCCGACCGAAACGGCGCGCAACCGTCGCACGAACGTACCTTGAGCTATACGCCGAAACATGGCCTTTGTGAAATGCCCCCGGGCCGCTCGACCAGCCAACCCGCCGTTGCTTTGGGTTAGAGAGCGAACATGGCCGTTTTGCGTTGCAGCGGCAAATCAAGAATCCATTTTCGAAGAAATTCCACAGCGCCCGGAACATGCGTTTCGCGCCAAGCGAGACGCAATCGCGGCGGGCGCACGGCCCTGCAAATCTCGCCGTCTCCCCCGCAAACGCCGGTACTTACGTCTGGCCGGGACGCAGTTTGTAGAAGATATGGTGGCCGATCACGTCCATCTTTTTGAGCCGATAGGACCAATCGGGGCGCACGTAATCGGCATGATAGTGCGTCGCATCGCCGATCTGGGCGAGATAGGTCTGGCCGCTCATGACCGAAGCTGCGATCCGCACGGCGGCGCGCCAGGCGTCTGGCTCGGTGATTCGCAAGGAGCGGCCTTCGCAGGCAAAGGAAAATTGGCACCCATCGTAGTGATCGCGGTTCTGATAGACGACACCGCAAATCGTCGACGGATAGAGCCCGCTGGAGACCCGATTGAGGACCACTTGTGCGACCGCCGCCTGTCCTTCTTTGCTCTCGCCGCGCGCCTCGAAATAGATCGCCTGGGCGAGACAACGCTGCTCGCGCGCCGGCTGATCCTGGTCGACGACCGCCGCGTAATTCGGCCGGTCGGCAGGCACGTTCGTCACGTTCGGCACGGCCGGCAGTGCGACGACTTCGACGGGCGTCGAATCGGCCGGCGCCGGCGTGGCGGAAGCCAACGCCACGGCGCTGGCGACCTGCGGGGTTGCCCCTTGCATGACGCGTTCGTCGATCGCGGCGGGCAGCATGGTAATGAGCGAGCCTTGCTGACGCGGAGAAGCCGCGGCGCTGCTCGGCGCGGTGGTCGGCGTTTCGCCGTCCGGCCAGGGCTTGAAATTAGCAACGCTCTCCGGACCTGCGGCTTGCTCGTCCGCGAAATCGCCGCTCGGCAGGGCTTCCGCGTCTGCGAAGAGGAGATCATGCGCGCGCCAACGGGCAAGGCCGCCGGGGCCGCGGAGTTCCGAGTCGAAGCTCGGGCGTAGGCCGACGAGCGGATCGCCTTTGTGGGTACGGTCGATGACGGGCGCACCCGTGGCGCCGCGTTTCATCACGATGCGCGGTTCGATTTCGTCGGGCATCTGGTCAAATTCGGAGGCGTCTCCGAGGATCAGGCTTGCCTCTTCCCGCGAAGGCGCAGCACCCTCCGCATCCAGGCCGAAACCCGGGCCGCTCACCGAGAAGGGGATGAGATCGCCAGGTGCAACGATGGCGCCAAGACTCGCCGGAGCGAGCGACGCTTCGATTCTCGCATCCTGGCCGGCATCGGCCGGAATCGATACGACCAACCCCACGCCAAGGCACCAAGGCGCTACGACGCCCATTGCCCAGGAAATCTTCAGAAGACCCATACGCGCGCCGCACCCTCACGGGCGGCGGCGTGGCCTTTTTGTCACGCC